>JAAFIJ010000125.1:2147-7531 GCA_013298675.1 Rhodobacterales bacterium
GATCTACTGGAACGGTGCCTTCCGAAGCCTGACCTGACGCACGGTCGGTAAAAAGCACGCACCGCCCCGTCAGACAAAGCTGCGGATAGTGTCCAGCGCCCCGTCAAGCGCCTTGCCATCTTCATCCTTCAGCGCAGCTTCGCGCAGGCGGCGGGCCCAGTCGGGTGCGTCGTCTCGGGCGGCAATCAGGGCGATGCCGTCCAAAACTTTGTCGAATTTCGACAGACCCCGTGCGTGGGTGTCAGAGTAACCTTTGACGAGGCGGCGGCACTTGATGACCTCGACTGCCAGATCGTATCTCTGCGCGAGATAACCATTCGCCACCGCCAGCCAGCGTTCCAAATGCGCCAGTTCCTGTTTGTGGCGCAGATTGCCACGGCGGCGGGATTTCATTCCGCCCAGAACGTAAAGCATGAGGTACGCGCGCAAGCTGTCGGTCCGTAACCGGCGGCCCTTGTTGAACCAGCGGTCAAGGCGGGACATCCATTTCGGGCTTGCCTCTACCTTTGCCCCCAGTTTTGCAGGCAACATCCCTGCGATTTCTTCGGCGCGGGGGTGCATGAACTCTGTGAGTTGCAGCACGTGCTTGTCCTTAACGCCCATCTCGGACCGGATACGGTCAAAGCGGCCAGCGCGGGTTTTCAGGTCTGCCACGCGGATCACATCGTCATAGCACATGGCGTTGGCGATGTATTTCGCCGCCTCGCGTGCCAGAGCGTAGCCTTTGGCGGGGGTATCCTTGGTCAGAACCGTCTCGACCCGGGTCAGATATTCCGCCCCATAGGCCAGATCTTGAAAATCGACGACCTTCTTCAGACCCAGTTGTGCCAGCTCCGCCACAGGTTCCGGAAAAGCTGCGGCACGGGACGTCAAGCGATTCCATTCGGCCATCAGTTTGGCCGGGCCTTTCGGTGCAGGCGCAAGTTTGGCTGCGGGTTTTGCAGGGGCCAACACAGTCCCCAGAGCCGCTTCATAGCCGGCAGCAAAGACGCGCAACGACCCTTCGATGCCCTTGCCGCCCGATCGAATTGCCGCCTCGAACGCTTCCCGCGGGAAAGGCAGTGCGCCTGACCCAGCCAGCGCACCGAAAAGGCTGGCCGAGATCACCGACCCTTTTGCGATCGCCAATGCATCGAAATCGGCGGCGATAAAGCGGCGAGCGGCGATTTCGGCTGCAGCCATTACCTCTGACCCGTTGGCGATACCGTCTCCCGGCTCCATCTTTTCCGACACCGCCAGAGCACGGTGGGTTGATGTGATCAGCACCGTGCGATCCGGCGTCACAAAGCCGCGCATGATGGAACGGCCCGCCTCCATCAGTTCGGCCGAGATCATGATATCGACATCCCCCGCCGCAGGGGCAAGCGAGAAGATCGGCAGGCGGGCGGTCGCGGGGGCCATCTCCACATAATAGACCGTAGCACCCGTGCGCTGCGCCACACCGGCCACCGAAGTGGCTTGGCAGACATAGCCGTTTGCGCGCGCGACCGTCTCGATCCAGCCGGTCAACACACCGCCGCCCTGACCTCCCACGGCAAGGCACGCCAGCTTGATGATGCCCGCCATCGACGGATCGGGGGTGGCAGCGCCAAAGGATGGATGCAGCGTCATATCCAGAACTCCAGTCGTTTTGCAGCGCGGCGGGCTTGCAGCCAGCTGATCATGCGGGCGTTGAAGGCGGCCCATCCGGCCTCCCATTTGCCCGGATTGTGCACCACATCTGCGCGGTAAAAGCTGGGACAAAGGACAGCTGCATCGGCGACCTCACCACAGTTGCCGCAGCCAACGCAGGATTGGTCGATACTTGCCACAGGATCATCGCGCAGGGGATCATCCAGCTTTTTTAAGGTCAAGGACGGACAGCCCGACAGCCGGATACAAGCATGATCTCCGGTGCAGACGTCTTCATCCACGCCGAAGCGCGGGGTCTCCACCCTGCGGCCTTCTTTGATCGCCGCCGCCCGCAGCGGTTTCTCACGGCGCTGTTTGTTCAGCATACATTCGGATGAGGCGACGATCACATGCGGACCGGGGGCATCCGTTGTCAGTGCCTCACGCAGGGTGTCGCGCATTTTTGTGACGTCATAAGTATGATCTATCTGGCGCACCCAGTTGATGCCGATGCCATTCAGCGCCTTTGAGATCGGGTTCTTGGTGGCCTTGCTGGCATTGTCGGCGCGGGATGACATCACGTCCTGCCCACCCGTCGCCGCCGAGTAATAGTTGTCCACGATGATCGCCACACCGTCGGATTTGTTGAAGGCCATGTTGGTGAAAGACGAACTCAGCCCGTTATGCCAAAAGCCGCCGTCGCCGATAATCGCCACAGGCCGACGTGCGCCCCCACCATCAAAAGCGGCATTGGCGGCGGGGCCAAGTCCGTAGCCCATCGTCGCTCCACCAATTTCAAATGGCGGCAGGCTGGCAAACAGATGACAGCCGATGTCTGCGGCGATCTGATGTTTGCCCAACTCTTTTTCCACCAGCTTCATCGCGGCGAAAATGGGACGCTCAGGACAGCCGGTACAAAACCCGGGCGGCCGAATCGGCACCGTTTTCGAAAGATCAGGGATCTGCGGTTTGTCCTCGTTCGGCGCGCGCACTGCCGCCGCCAACATCGCGGGGGCAGCAAGTTTCAGGAAGGCAGTAATGCCGTCGAGCATCACCTGACCAGTATATTCCCCGGCCATCGGCAAGACGCCTTTGCCGTGCAGTTTGACCGAAGACCCCGCGCGATACAGGAATGAACCCAGTTGCGTCTCGATAAATTCAGGTTGGCCTTCCTCGACGATCAGCACCTGTTCCTTGCCTTGGCAGAAATCGAGGAACTCAGAAGAAATCAGCGGATAGGTGACGTTCAGCACATAGATCGGAATCAGGCTGTCACCGTAGATATCGGCGAGCCCCATCCGTTGCAGTGCGCGGATTACGCCGTTGAACATGCCCCCCTGAACCACGATGCCAACCGGACCCCCATCAGGGCCAAAGCGTTCGTTCAGCTTGTTCTCCAAGATAAACTTTTCGGCGGCTGGCCAACGGTTCTTTACCTTGTCCTGTTCATGCGCAAAGGACATCGGCGGCAGCACCACGCGCGCGAAATCGCTGCGCGGGTTTGACAGCGCATCGCGCACCGTCAGGTTTGGCCGCACGTTGTCGCGGGTCTTGAAAGACCCGGTTACATGGCAAGACCGGATGCGGACCATCAACATAACGGGGGTATTGCTGGCCTCGGACAGCGCAAAACCGTCACCGACGGCCTTGACGATGGTCGGCAAACTGGGGCGCGGGTCCAACAGCCAGAATTGCGACTTCATCGCAAAAGGGTGGCTGCGTTCCTGCATGATGGAACTGCCCTCGCCGTAATCCTCGCCCACGATAATCAGCGCGCCACCCGTCACCCCTGAAGACGCAAGGTTCGCCAAAGCATCTGACGCCACATTGACCCCAACTGATCCCTTGAATGTCACCGCTCCGCGGATCGGATAATGCACCGAAGCCGCCAGCATGGCTGCCGCCGCCGCCTCGTTGGCGTTTGCCTCAAACCGCACGCCCAATTCGCCCAGCAAATCCTCGGCATCCGCCAGAACATCCATCAAATGGGAAATCGGTGCGCCTTGATATCCCCCCACATAGCCTACGCCGTTTTCCAGCAGGGCTTTGGTGATGGCCAAAATACCTTCACCGGTAAAAGTCTCACCCTCGCCCAAACGAAGGTCTTCAACCTCTGCTTTGAAAGATCTTTCTGCCATCGCTCGCTCTCCTTAAACCGACGGAGCGTTGTTCGCCCACAAGTTCGGGCCACCGTCTTTTTTGTAAACCAAGCCCTGCAGGAACGGCGCAGCCAATCCGGGCAAAGCAAGCAGCGAAGGGACCGCGGCAGTTGGATTCATCTTTAATGTCATGCAAACCATCTCTGTTCCGGCGGCTTTGGGATTGAATGGGCAAGGAGCGGTGCCTGCATCAGATTTCGTGTTTTCGGATATTGACCAGCATCCTTTGCAGCGTGCCGACAAAGGCGCGGCGTTCCTCGTCTGGGATGCCGCGAAACATGCGCGCTTGTGCCTCGGCCATATGCGGCCACAGGGTTTCAAACGCGGCACGCCCGGCATCGGTGATGAAAACTCGTACAGCACGGCTGTCTGTGGCATCTGCCTCGCGCCGCACAAGCCCGTCATTGGTCAACTGTTCCAGTGCGCGCGACAGGGTGGATTGTTCAACCACCGTCAGCACAGACAACTCGCGGATCAGCGGGCCTTCAACAACCGACAACACGGCAAGCGCGCGCATCTTGGGCGTCGTCAAACCCAGATCAGCCATTTCCTCGCGCAGAGAGGCGTTATAGCGTCCCATGATGCGGTTCATCAGATAGGGGGCGAAATTTGCCAGCCCCACCTCGCCCAGCCGTTTTGGGACGCCATCCTTCATGCGCCCAACCTTTTCGCTGCGTTGAAGCCTGACCCACCGCCAAGTCCGGGTCCAGGATGGGTTGAGGCGCCGATATGAATAAGCCCGCGCACCGGGCCGACCCCATTGGTCGAATGTGCAAACGGCCGCCAGATAAAGAACTGGTCGATACTGCACGCCCCGCCGTAAGGGTCACCGCCAACCAGATTGATGTTCATGCGTTCAAGGTCCGCTGGGGAGTAGGCGCGGCGCGCAAGCTTGATTTTGTCGAAATCCTTGATGTGGCGGGACAGGATCAACTCCAGCCGGTCGGCGAATGCCTCTTTCACCAAGTCCCAATCGTGGCCCTCAATCTGGCCGCCCGCATCGCCCTTGATAACGCGCGGGGCGTCAGGGATTTGCAGCCAAAGGATCGCTTTGCCTTGGGGCGCGCGGCTGGGGTCAAGCCGGTGCGGTTGCCCTACGCAGATGGTGGGGGTGGCAGGCAGCATCCCGCGCTCGGCCTCATTCGCGGATTTCGACACGGAATCAATACCATCGGCCAGATGGATCAGCGCCACATCCTGCAACCCATCCGTCGTCCATTCTGGCACTGCGTCAAGCGCGTAATGCAGCTGAAAATCGCCGCGCCCGTGACGGTAACGCCGGGCCGCGCCCGCGTCCTCGGGCAGGTTCACGTCCAAAAGCCGCCCATAAAGCTGACCCGGCGCGACAGACGCCAGAACCGACCGACACGCGATTTCCTCACCGCCCACCAGTCGCACGCCCGTCACCCGGCCATCCTTGACGTTGATCTTGTCGACATCCGCGCCGCAGCGAATCTCACCACCCTTTTCCTCAATCAAACCACGAAAAGCGCGGACTGCTGCCCCTGCCCCGCCCTTGATAATGGGCGCACCTGCTGCTTCCAGCGCAAAGGCAACGACCTTGCCCATCTGCGCCGAATAGGTGCTTTCCGGTGTCAGGCCACAGTGCAGCAC
>JAAFIJ010000126.1:0-2986 GCA_013298675.1 Rhodobacterales bacterium
ATCAACCTGAACTACCCCGATTGGGACACCTCTGCACCGTTTGGCGGCTATAAGCAGTCGGGCAACGGTCGTGAATACGCCGATTGGGGCATCCATGATTTCTGCGAGGTCAAAGGCATCGTCGGCTTCGGCGCCTGATCGTTAACGTCAAAAAAAGAAAGCGTAAGATGCATTACGGATATATCGGACTGGGCAATTTGGGTGCAGCTTGCGCAGGATGTTTGCTAGACGCAGGGTTTGAGGTGACGGTTTATGACCTGAACCCCAGCCTTGCGGCACCTTTGGTGGCAAAAGGCGCTGTCCTTGCTGCCAGCTCCGAGGCGCTTGCCGCCTCTGTTGATCACGTGATCACCTGCCTGCCATCGCCTGCGGTGTCAGAACGGGTGTTGCGCGCGATCCTGCCGCATATGAAAGCGGGGACGACATGGGTTGAAATGTCGACCCTTGGCCGCGACGAGGTGCTGAAACTTGCTTCCGTTTCAGCCGACTCTGGCGTGCGCATGATGGAACTACCGGTAACGGGTGGGGTGCATTTGGCCCATCAGGGCAAGATCACAATGCTCGCTGGGGGGGACAAAGATCTTTTTGATCTGCACCACAAGGCGATGCAGGCAATGGGCGACCGGATCTTTCATATGGGACCGATCGGGTCGGCCTGCATCATCAAGGTCATCACCAATATGCTGGCCTTCATTCATCTTAAGGCAACCTCTGAGGCGCTGATGCTGGCCAAACGGGGAGGTCTAGATCTGGCGCAATCTTGGCATGCCATTCAGGCCTCTTCTGGCAATTCATTCGTGCATGAAACAGAAGGGGCCTTGATCTTGAACGGGTCATATGACGTGGCCTTTAACATTGATCTCGCGCTGAAAGACCTTGGTTTTGCTTTGGGATTTGGCAAAGAGTTCGGCGTACCGCTTGATCTCGCGTCGATGACCAACCAAACCTATATTGCCGCCAAAGCAGCGTTTGGCGGTGAGGCACAGTCACCGATGATTGCAAAACTGCTAGAGGATTTGCTGAAAACTGACCTGCGCGCACCCGGATTTCCTGCGCGGTTAGAGTAAGGGGTTCTATCTTAGGCAGCTTTGTCCTAACCTGCAAACGCCGCCCTTATTGGGCGGCGTTTTGCGCAAAATTTGATGATGCTAACCTTTAAGGAAATTCTATGGACAGCGAAGCCCAGCGTCGATTTGCCCAAATGCTGCATCATCGCACCAAATCTCTGGCGCCCGGCGCGCCGCTTGCGCCTGAGATCATCACTGCGGCCACCTATCACTGCCCAGATGTCGATAACATCGCCTACATCTACGGGCGGGCCAGTACACCGACATGGGATGTGCTAGAGGCGCAACTTGCCATTTTGGAGGACGCGCCATGTGTGGCGTTTCCGTCCGGCATGGCGGCCATTTCGGCCGCATTGTTTGCGACCCTCGGAGGTGGCAAAAGGTTGGTGCTGCCGTCAGATGGCTATTATGTTTCGCGGTTGCTGTCACAAGATTTCCTTGCCAGTTTTGGCGTCGAAGTTGTGGAAATTCCAACCCTGCAGATGGAGCATTTTGATTATTCAGGTGCCGCCGTCGTGCTGATCGAAACCCCTTCCAATCCGGGGCTGGATGTCTGCGACATTGCCTTGATCGCGGCCAAGGTGCACGCGGCAGGGGGTGTTTTGATTGCCGACAACACCACAATGACCCCGTTGCTGCAGCGCCCGTTGGACCATGGAGCGGATATCGTAGTGGCCGCAGACACCAAAGCACCCGCTGGACATTCGGACGTCCTGTTTGGTCATGTCAGCACGCGGGACGCGACTTTACTGGCACGTTTGCGCGAATGGCGCCGACTGTCGGGTGCGGTGCCGGGCTCATTTGAGGCATGGCTGGTCCACCGGGGCGTTGAGACGCTTGAGGTGAGGCTGGAGCGGATGTGTGCCTCGGCTATGGAGATTGCAACGCGGCTGTCGGCGCATCCAAGAGTGAAAAACACGCGTTATCCCGGTCTGTCACAAGACCCATCGCATGTCACCGCGAAACGGCAGATGTCTGGGTTTGGCTTCTTGATCGGGTTTGAGTTGGAAGACCGCGCTCGCGCCGAAGCGTTTTTAACCGCCTGTCCCTATATCGCGCAAGCAACCAGCTTTGGCAGTACGCACAGTTCGGCAGAGCGCCGTGCCCGCTGGGGCGACGCCGTACCCGAGGGATTCATTCGGCTGTCGGTTGGAATAGAGCCGCGCGACGTGTTGTGGGCCGCAATTGAGGCGGCTTTGGATCAGACCTGAAGACTGTGATGCGCGCGGATTGGTTCTTGTGCGGCGGAAGTCAGGCCAAGACCCGGTCCAGGATTTGGGATGCGGCAATTTTGGTGGAAACCAATTGCGCCCGGCTTTCACCGGGATAAAACCGCGCTCGGGTGGCCGTGGGCATTGGTGGGGGTGTTTCGATGAAAACTTGCGGGCCAGTTTTGATCGATTCCGCTGCCCAACTTTTGGCCAAAGCAATCTGTGCGGCCTTAGTGGCACCGTAGGCGCCAAAGAACTTTTGGCCGGCACGGGGGTCGTCTAAGAACAGCGCGCGACCCTGTGCCGCCTGAAGCAAAGGGGCAACCATTGGAATCAGACTGCCCGTCGCACGGACGTTCGTGGTGATGGATTTATCCCAGTCCTTAATGTCGACTGAGCTGGCCGGGGCAAGGGGGGCTGCGTGAATTGCAGTATGAACCCACAGATCAAGCCCTCCCCAACGGTTGTGCAGCGACAAACACAGATGGCGCATCGCGTCGTCGTTGGTGATGTCCATTGGGGCCAAGGTCGCGTGGCCCGCACCGGGCAGACCGAGTGACTTGATCCGGTCATCCAACTCTTCCAGCCCACCCACGGTCCGCGCGACCGCCACCACATGCCAACCACGCGCTGCCAATTGCTCGCAGACAGCCGAGCCAAGGCCGCGCGATGCGCCTGTCACAAGAGCAATTTTCTGGGTCAAAGCAG
>JAAFIJ010000126.1:2996-7484 GCA_013298675.1 Rhodobacterales bacterium
GTGGCAGGGTATCGGGTATTGGGTGCCTGTTGAGGGGCTTGGAACCGGGGGGCTTCACGCCCCCCCGGACCCCCCGTGGGATATTTGAGAACAGATGAAGAGGCAAGGCACGGAAATGAATTTGGTTGGCGGCAGCGAGAGTGTCAGCTTTGCCAGAGTTAGCGGGCGCGGCGAGGGTAGCCGAGGGACAGTTCCGCTTGGCGTGCGCGGATGATTGCGGTCAAGAGTTCGTTTGGAAGTGGGTTTTCTGGGGTGAAGAGCACGCCTGATTTGGACGTTTTGAACCCTGTGCAAAGGGGGAGCAGGTTTGGAATGACGCTGCCAGAATGGGGGTAAATCCCAAGGTGCTTGGCAAAGGCTGCATAACCGACGACCATTTTACCGCCATCTCCAGGCTCGCGAAATCCTGGCATGGCGTAGCTAAGGCATTCGATATGGTCGGGAAGCAAGGACCTGATCTCATGACGCAGAAATGTAAGCGCCTGTTTTTGGTCAGGGCGGCAAGCGTCTAGATATCTATCGACGTCCGCTGCCGTCATTCTGCGGCTTTCATCTGAAAGCCTTCGTCTATCTTGTCAGAAGGGGACACGGGGTAATCACCCGAAAAACAGGCGTCACAATATTGTGGAGACTTGGCGTCGCGGCCGCCTTTTTCGCCTGCGGCGCGGTAGAGACCATCAAGCGAAATAAACTTGAGGCTGTCCACGCCGATCCAATCACGCATTTCGTCTTCGGTCATGGTGGCGGCGAGGAGTTTGGAGCGTTCGGGCGTATCAACGCCGTAAAAGCACGGCCAAGCGGTGGGGGGGGACGCGATGCGGAAGTGGACTTCGGCGGCGCCTGCCTCGAGGATCATGTCTTTGATCTTGCGGCTTGTGGTGCCGCGCACGACGGAATCGTCCACCAAGATCACCCGTTTGCCTTTGATCAGCGCGCGGTTGACGTTGAGTTTCAGGCGCACACCCATGTTGCGGATCGATTCCGACGGTTCAATAAAAGTGCGGCCCATGTATTGGTTGCGGATGATGCCCATGGCATAGGGGATGCCGCTTTGTTGGCTGTAGCCGATGGCGGCGGGGGTGCCAGAATCGGGGACTGGACAGACGAGATCTGCGTCGACAGGCGCCTCTTTAGCCAGTTCGACCCCGATTTCGCGGCGGGTTTCGTAGACTGAACGACCACCAAGGATAGAATCCGGGCGCGAAAAGTAAACGTGTTCAAAGATGCAAAAACGGGATTTTGCGGGGGCAAATGGGCGGGTTGAATGGATCTTACCATCCTCAATCACCACCATTTCGCCTGGCTCAATCTCACGGACAAATTCTGCGCCAACAATATCCAAGCCGCAGGTTTCAGACGACAGCGCCCATGCATTGTCGCCGAGGCGGCCCAGAACCAAAGGGCGCACTCCCAAAGGATCGCGCACGCCGATCAGTTTGGTTCGGGTCATCGCCACGACAGAAAACGCACCCTCCACCCGGCGCAGCGCGTCTTTAATCCGTTCAGAGATGTTTTTCTGGATAGAGCGGGCCATCAGATGGATAATGCATTCGCTGTCCGATGAGGATTGGAAAATCGACCCACGTTCGATCAATTCACGGCGCAGTGCGGCCGCATTGGTCAGGTTGCCGTTATGGGCAATAGCTGCCCCGCCCATCGAAAACTCGCCAAAGAAGGGTTGCACATCACGAATGGCGGTCGCGCCTTTTGACCCTGCGGTCGAATAGCGGACATGCCCGATCGACAAATTGCCGGGCAAGCCCTCCATGACATCGGGTTTGGTAAAGTTGTCGCGCACATAGCCAAAGCGGCGGGCCGAATTGAAGCCATGTTCGGGGTCATAGCTGACGATGCCGCCCGCTTCCTGGCCGCGGTGTTGCAAGGCATGCAGGCCGAGCGCCACAAAGTTTGAGGCGTCCTTAATTCCGACGACTCCGAAAATTCCGCATTCCTCTTTCAGCTTATCTTCATCGTCAACCGGGGCAAACGGATGGGCAGGGAAGCGGCGCATTGGCTCTCCGAATCCAAAAGGGGATGTTCAGCCACCGTTTAGGGCGAATGCACCGGAGTGTCACGCGCCGAATGTCATTCTGGGGCCGAGGCTTTTAGTTTCCGTCGGTGGCTGGCGCAGGCGCAGGCGTTGCCGCGGGCGCCGTATCCGCAGCGGTACAAACAGATGTCAGGCCGTTGAACCGCTCCAGCAGCCAGTTTGGCGCGTCATTGGGGACAGCACTGTCGATATTGCCCTGAAAGGATGCAAAGATTTTGGCCGAACGTGAGTTGTCGACCATGGGAATGGTATTCGCGGCCACGGCGCGGTCATAGACCAAAAACGCCACGCCGACCAAGATGATCCCGCGCAGAACGCCGAACAGGAACCCTAAACCTTGGTCGAGGCCACCCAAGGCAGACCGTTGGACGATGGAAGAAAACAACGGCGTGAAGAGGGCTGCAATGATCAAACCAACTGCAAAGACGGCGGCAAAGGCCACAATGATCGACAACTCGCAGCTTTCCGACAGTTTGGCACCGATCACTGGCAATTCCTTGACCAGTGGCTGTGCGGCAGGGGCAAAAATGTAGGCAAGGACCGCAGCCCCGACCCAGCCCGCGATGGCCATGACTTCGCGCACAAAGCCGCGTGAATAGGCCAATATCGCCGAAAGCACGATCACGACGGCAACAACTCCGTCTACCACTGTAAAGCCGTCCATCCTGCATACTCCAAAAAATTAGCCAGCCGCAAAGTTTCGCCCGCACCGAACGTAACCCAGTCCGGAATGTAAACCAGCGCCCTTGTTTAACCAGCCCCGAACATCTCTCCGACAAAGGTGGTCAGATCCGGCATTTCGCGAACCTTCATCCCTTCGGCAGAGCCGATCTTACTGCGACTTGGCGCAATTGCTTGCGAAAAACCAAGTTTTGCCGCTTCTTTCAATCTATTTTCTGTCTGTCCCACCGGGCGCAGGGCGCCTGACAGCGAGATTTCCCCGAATAATACCGTCTCTGGCGGAATTGCAACATCTTCGCGTGCCGAAAGGATTGCGGCGGCGACGGCAAGGTCGGCTGCGGGTTCGGTGACGCGCATGCCGCCTGCGACGTTCAAGAACACATCCAGCCCGGCAAAGGGGATGCCGCAGCGCGCCTCAAGTACGGCAAGGATGGTGGAGAGACGTCCTGAGTCCAGACCGACAACTGTGCGGCGCGGCGTGCCAAGGGGCGAGGGGGCGACGAGGGCTTGAATTTCGGTCAGCACTGGCCGCGTGCCCTCGATGCCCGCAAATACCGCAGATCCGGGGTTGGCGGTGCCACGTTCTGACAGGAATAGCGCGGAGGGGTTCAGCACCTGCTGAAGGCCATTTCCGGTCATCTCAAACACGCCAATTTCGTCAGACGGGCCAAAGCGATTTTTCACCGCGCGCAATATTCGGAACTGGTGGCCGCGCTCACCTTCAAAGTAGAGCACCGTGTCGACCATGTGTTCGACCACACGCGGGCCAGCGATTTGGCCGTCTTTGGTCACGTGGCCCACCAAAATCACTGCAACGCCGCGACGCTTGGCAAAGGTCACCAATTCGTGGGCCGCCGCGCGCACTTGCGATACCGAACCGGGAGCAGCCTCGACCGTATCAAGCCACATGGTTTGAATGGAATCGATGATCGCAAGCCGGGGGCGTTCGGTATCGAGGGTCGTCAGGATGTCGCGCAGGTTGGTTTCGGCGCCCAGCATCACAGGCGCATGTTGCAAACCCAAACGTTGTGCGCGCATGCGAACCTGGGCCGCAGACTCTTCACCAGATATGTAGAGGCATTTTACCCCGTTCATCGCGAAAGACGCTGCCGCTTGCAGCAGCAAGGTCGACTTGCCAATCCCCGGATCGCCGCCCACAAGAATGGCTGACGCTGCAACCAGACCACCGCCCAGCACACGGTCCAACTCGTCAATGCCAGAGCTGGCACGCGGGGGAGCATCTTCTTCGGTGGCAAGATCGGTCAGCAAAATCGTTTTGCCCTTGCCGCCAAGTGCCTTTGGGCCGGTGGACAAAGGCGCTTCTTCGACGATCGAATTCCACGCATTGCAGGCGTCGCATTTGCCCGACCATTTGCGATGCACGGCACCGCATTGTGAACAGGTAAAGACAGGTGAATTTTTGCTCATGTGCTTTGTTGCCTTGGAGGTCGCGTCTGAGCAAGCGCCGAGTTCGCCCGGATGGCCCGATTGCAAAGAATATTCTTGATCCAGTCCGTGGGCCGCATCGCCATTACCCTGCGTCTGTCGAGGTTTTGTGGGACACATAAAGCGACGCCAAGACGCAAGCGGTAAAGAGATAGAGCCCCCACCCGGTTTCGACCGTAACCATACCCGCGCCTTTGACCAAGACAATATACAGCGATATCAGAAAGATATCGGCCATTGCCAGTTTCCCGATGATATGAAGTGCGGGCAGTACCCTTGGGTCGAGCAGGGAGAAATGGATCAACGACAGG
>JAAFIJ010000127.1 GCA_013298675.1 Rhodobacterales bacterium
ATCCGGCTATTCTTGTCGCTTCCGAAAAAGAGGTCGTCGAAGACCTGATTATCGCCGCGATCAAAGAAGCCCAAGTCAAGGGTGCCGTTCGCAGCCAAGCAGAGATGCAAAAGATGGCACAAGCGCTTGGCCTTCCTGCCGACATGAAACTTCCGTTCTGACCCAACCGATGCAAGACACCCGCGACATTGAAACCCTGATCGACCTGATGGCACGCTTGCCGGGCCTTGGGCCAAGGTCCGCGCGCCGCGCTGTGCTTGCCCTGCTGAAAAAGCGCGGGCAGTTGATGGTGCCTTTGGCCCAAGCCATGGCGGGTGTGGCTCTTTCGGCCAAGGATTGCATCACCTGCGGCAATATCAGCACCCAAGACCATTGCCCGATTTGTACCGACCCCGCCCGTGCCACCGCCGAAATTTGCGTCGTCGAAGACATCGCTGATCTGTGGGCGCTGGAACGGTCCGGCGGCTTTCGCGGGCGCTATCATGTTTTGGGCGGCACGTTATCGGCGCTTGATGCCATTGGCCCGGATGAGTTGGGCATTCCTCGCCTGCTGGCACGCATCCAGGATGAGGCGACCAAAGAGGTGATTTTGGCTCTGGCAGCGACAGTGGATGGCCAAACGACCGCGCATTACATCGCAGATTGTCTTGCACCCTTGAACATTCAGGTCAGCTCACTCGCGCAGGGCGTGCCCGTCGGCGGTGAACTCGATTATCTTGACGACGGCACAATCGGCGCGGCGCTTCGCGCTCGAAAGAAATTCTGACAATTTCTTAACATCACAACACAACCCTGATTGCGCCACATTCCCGCCCGAATCTCAGGCAATTTATAGACGGGTAAAGCAGGAGTTGATGATGGCTATTCTTTCAATGATTATCGGTGGTTTCTTCGGCATGATCTCGGCATTCGCCGCATTGGTCGTGTTTAACGCCTCTGTCATGATGGCCCTCTTGACTTGGTCCGCGGTTGGAACGGGCATGGGTCTGCTGATCCTCGCGATCATCCTTTTGCCGCGCCAGAAACCAGAACCAGAGCTGGTTGCAGAATTCGCCTAACGCGAAAAATCCTCTTGATTTGACCAAAACTGCACCCCATATCTAGGTCTGCGACGTTATTCCACTCGATCACTGTCTCCGGTTTCGGCCACAGCCTTCGATACAGGTGACGGGGCCAGGTCGCCGCAATCTCGCGGGCGACATTGCTAAAGGAGACTTCACGATGGCTAAGGGCACCGTGAAATGGTTCAATGAAACCAAAGGCTTCGGCTTTATTGCCCCAGAAGGCGGCAAGAAAGACGTATTTGTTCACATCACCGCACTAGAGCGCGCTGGTTTGCGCGGTTTGAAAGATGGCCAAGCGGTCACTTTCGATATCGAAGCAGGCCGTGATGGCCGCGAGTCGGCGATCAACCTGACTTTGTCATAAAGTTCTAATTTTTGAACTGTGCACAGGGCGGCCGTTTGGCCGCCCTGTGCATTTTTGCGGCCAAACCCCGCAACAGGGCACCCTAGGTTGAAATTGCGCGCAGGGACCCAAAAAGTCGATTGAAACCCCCAGCTTTCACCGTCATTCTGGATGGGTCGCAGGAGCATCCGAAAACCATGTCACAGGCGCAATATCAGACGTTGATTGATGCCGCGACGTGGGAATTTATTCGCGCAACCGATGCGGCCTATCCTCCAGATGCGGCAACGCGGTCCATCCAAGAACAGCGCGCGTTTTACGATCAGATGTGCCGCGCGTTTCATCACGGCTATCCCAAAGGTGTAACCGCTGAGGATCAGTCGATCGGTGGGGTGCTGTGCCGGGTTTATACAGGTGCTGACCCCATGGTTTTATACCTGCATGGCGGAGGGTTTGTGGTGGGCGGTCTTGAAAGCCACGATGCGGTTTGTGCCGATATTCGGGCGCGCACCGGGTTAGGGGTGGTCGCCGTTGACTATCGCTTGTCGCCCGAAAACCTGCATCCCGCCGCGCTGAATGACGCATTGGCGGTCATCGCTGCGCTAAACACATCACTGGTTTTGGTGGGCGACAGTGCGGGCGGAAACCTCGCAGCTGCCTGCGCACATGTATTGACCCATTCACAAACCGCATCTGCGTCTATTTTGGGACAAGTGTTGATCTATGCGGGCTTGGGCGGCGATGTAAACACCGGCAGCTATTTGGTACATGCCAACGCGCCCATGTTAACCCGCGATGATGTGCTGTTTTACCAAGGCATTCGCCACGATGGGGTTGTGCCACAGAATGATCCGACTGCGTCCCCGCTGCACGCCACTGACTTTGCGGGCCTGCCCCCAACCGTTGCCATCAGTGCCGAATGTGACCCCCTTGCTGACGACGGACAGACTTATGTAACTTGCCTGCAAAAGGCCGGCATCAATGCACATTCGATTTTGGAACCGGGGCTGGTGCATGGTTATTTGCGCGCCCGCAGCACCGTTCCCCGCGCGGCCGCATCTTTTGGTCGGATCTGCGATGCCATTGGTCATCTGGCACAAGGTGACTGGCCCTATGGAGAAAACCTATGAATGCCATCAGTCAAAATCTGGCCCATTGGCCTGCGCGTGTTGATATGGCCGCAGCCTTTCGCTGGTCGGTCGAGTTGAACCTGCATGAGGCCGTATCGAACCATTTTTCGCTGGCCGTTAATCCCGAAGGATCTAGGTTCCTGATCAATCCAAATGGCCGCCACTTTGCCCGTATCAAAGCGAGCGATCTGCTGGAACTTGACGCAAACGACCCTGAAACAATGAACCGGCCCGACGCGCCCGACCCGACCGCATGGGGTCTGCATGGCAGCATTCATCGCGCCTTGCCGCACGCACGCTGCGTGCTGCACGTCCATTCCATACATGCAACGGTCTTGGCCAGCCTTGCAGATTCGCGCCTGCCCGCAATTGACCAGAACACCGCGATGTTCTTTGACCGCCATGTGGTGGATGATCACTACGGCGGCATGGCTTTTGGGGATGAGGGCGCCCGATGTGCCCAAATGCTGCAAAATCCAAAGATCACCACGATGATCATGGGCAACCACGGTGTCTTGATCCTTGGCCGCAGCGTTGCCGATGCTTTTAACCGTTTGACCTATTTTGAGCGCGCCGCCGAAACATACATTCGAGCGCTGCAAACCGGACGGCCCTTGCGGGTTTTGTCTGATGAAGTCGCAGAAAAGACGGCGCAGGAATGGGAAGACTACCCCGGCTACGCTGATGCGCATTTGCGTGAAATCAAGGCATTACTGGACGTGTCCCAGCCAGATTACGCACTGTAAAACCAATTCATGAACGACTGTTCGCTTTGTGCAACCCTAGTTGCCAGCGCTTTCCATCTTGCGCGATTTGATCACCTGCTCCAACCAGCCCAGTTTCATTTCCGGGACGGAAGACAGCAGCAGATCGGTGTAATCATCAAAAGGCGGGCTTAGCACATCGGACTTTTGTCCGTAGCGTACGACCTGCCCCTTATACATTACCGCGATCCGGTCTGCGATGGCGCGCACGGTCGCCAGATCATGGGTGATGAACAAATAGGCCACCCCTTCGCGCGCTTGCAAATCAAGCAGTAGCTTTAGAATGCCATCCGCGACAAGAGGGTCGAGCGCCGACGTGACCTCATCACATATGATCAGTTTGGGCTTGGCGGCCAATGCCCGTGCGATGCAGACGCGCTGTTTTTGGCCGCCCGACAATTCGGCCGGATAGCGATCAGCAAATCCTGCGCCCATCTCTATCTGATCCATCAACTCTTGCAGGCGCACTCGCTTCGCCTCACCGCTCAGGCCAAAGTAAAACTCCAACGGCCGTCCGATGATCGACGCCACGGTTTGGCGCGGGTTCATCGCGGTATCAGCCATCTGGTAGATCATCTGCAATTCGCGAAGGTCATCCTTGGTACGGTTGGCCAGATCTGCCGACAGCACCCGTCCGTCAAACCGGATCTCGCCCGCTCTAGGCGGCAAGAGGCCAGTGATTGCACGTGCAAGAGTAGATTTTCCCGAACCGCTTTCGCCCACAACCGCCAAGGTTTGGCCCGGTGACAGATCAACCGTCACGTCCTTTAACACATCAAAATTGGTACCACGATAGCGCGCGGTGACACTGGCGACCTGCAAAATAGGCGTCGTCGCCAACTTTTCATTGTGATCGATAGAGCGTACCGACACCAAAGCCTGTGTGTAGGCTTGTTGCGGGTGATTGATAATCTGATCTGTCGTGCCGTACTCGACGGCTTTGCCGTGGCGCAGTACCAAGATATTGTCGGCAATCTGGGCAACAACAGCAAGGTCATGGGTGATGTACAGCGCAGCCACCCCAGTATCACGGATCGCGTCCTTGATCGCTGCGAGCACATCGATTTGCGTCGTCACATCCAGCGCGGTTGTCGGCTCGTCAAACACCACAAGATCGGGTTTGGGGCAAAGGGCCATCGCCGTCATCACCCGCTGCAATTGCCCGCCAGACACCTGATGTGGATAGCGGTTGCCAATGGTTTCAGGGTTCGGCAGACCCAATTTCTTAAACAGCTCAATCGCCCGCTTCTCAGCCTCGGCGCGGGTCATCACACGGTGATGTAGGGTTGTCTCTATCACCTGCTCCATCAACCTTTTGGCGGGATTGAAGGCTGCGGCGGCGGATTGGGCCACATAGGTGACCTCTTTGCCGCGCAACACGCGCAGTGCCGCACCGTCAGCTTGGCGAATATCGCGCCCGTTCAGCAAAACCTCGCCTCCGGTCAGGCGCACGCCGCCACGACCGTAGGACATGGACGACAGGCCAATCGTTGACTTGCCAGCACCGCTCTCGCCGATCAGGCCAAGAACCTTGCCCTTTTGAACACTGACAGAGACTTCATCAACCAAGACCACGTTGCGCGGAGCCTCTCCCGGGGGAAAGCTTGTCGCCTCTATGCGCAGGTGGCGAATGTCCAGCATCGGCGTGGCATTGGTGGCAAGATCAGGCACTGCGCCCCCCTTTCAGGCTGGCGGTGCGGTTCAAGATCCAATCCGCCACAAGGTTGACCGAAATCGCAAGCGTTGCGATGGCAAAGGCGGGAATTAACGCTGCGGGAATGCCATACACGATGCCTTCCTTATTCTCTTTCACGATGCCACCCCAATCCGCCATAGGTGGTTGCACCCCAAGACCAAGGAACGACAGGGTCGAGATAAACAGGACCGCAAAGATGAACCGCAGGCCCATTTCCGCCACCAAGGGCGACAGGGCATTTGGCAAAATTTCTCGCAGAATGATCCAGCCTTGCTTTTCGCCGCGCAGCCGCGCCGCCTCTACATAGTCCATCACGGTGATATCGACGGCCACTGCGCGCGACAGGCGGAACACCCGCGTGCTGTCCAAAATTCCCATCACCAGAATGAGGACCGGCAACGTTGTCGGCAACACCGACAAAACCACAAGTGCCGAAATCAGCGATGGGATCGACATCATCAGATCAACGCCGCGCGATAGCAACTGATCCACCCAGCCACCCCGCACCGCTGCGGTAAAGCCAAGGATAGTCCCAAGGCTGAACGACAAAACTGTGGCCGCCGCTGCGACAAAGATCGTTGTTTGCCCGCCCCAGATCATCCGCGACAACAAATCGCGGCCGATGCTGTCGGTGCCCAGCCAATGGGCCTGTGACCACGGCTCCCAGCTGTCGCCAATCGCTTCGGCCATGCCATAAGGTGCAATCCAAGCGGCAAAGATGGCGCAAAAGAAATACGCCCCGGTAAAGGTCAGGCCAATCAGAGCGGAAAGGGGAATGCGCGTCATTTTGGGTGCCTCAGCCTTGGGTTGGCAAGGATGGAAATCACATCGGCCAGGATGTTCAAACCGATGTAGATCGCCGCAAACACCAGCCCGCAGGCTTGGACCACTGGCACATCGCGCTTGGCGACGTGATCCACCAGATATTGCCCCATGCCGGGATAGACAAAAACCACCTCCACCACGACAACGCCAACCACAAGGTAGGCCAGGTTCAACATCACCACATTGACCACAGGCGCAATCGCATTGGGCAAGGCGTGCTTGGCGATGATGGCAAAAGGCGACAGACCCTTAAGTTCCGCTGTTTCAATATAGGCGGATTCGAGCACGTTCAGGATGGCCGCACGCGTCATCCGCATCATGTGGCCCAGAACGGCCAACACCAAAACCAGCACGGGCATGGAAATTGCGAACAAACGTTCGCCAAGGGTCATCCCGTCAAACACCGTGGCCAAAGACGGGAAAAGCCGGAATTTGACGGACAGGAAGTAGACCGAGATGTAGCCAAGCAAAAACTCTGGCACCGAAATGGTGGCAAGTGTCACAATCGAGATTAATTTATCAGGCCAGCGGTTGCGGTACCGCACCGAGATCAGGCCAAGCGTTATGGCCAAAGGAACCGCAATCACAGCGGCCCAAAAGGCCAGAAAAAGCGTATTGCCAAGGCGTTTGCCCATCGCTTCGGCGATATCCTTGCCGTTGGTCAACGCAGTGCCCAGATCGCCGTGCAATACACCCCAAGCCCAGTTCAAATAGCGCGTCACGGGGGGCACGTTCAGCCCTAGTTCCTCGCGCAGGTTCGCAAGGGTTTCAGGTGTGGCCGACTGGCCAAGAATGCTTTGCGCCACGTCGCCGGGCAAAACCATGGTGCCGACAAAGATCAGCACGGATGCCGCAATCAGCAGCAGGAGGCCCAGCGCAATGCGCTGGGCAACCAATTTTACGACGGGATGAACCATCGTTTACGCGAACCAGGTTCTTTGTGACACCCAGCCGCCCATTTGATCGTAGTTAGGATCATTTTCATAGCCCGCAACTTTGTCAGAGACTGCGTCAACAAAGTCGTTGAACATCGGGACGATCGCACCACCATCCTCATGAATGATGCCGCTGATTTGCGCGTAAAGCTCTGTCCGTTTGGCCATGTCGGTTTCTGCACGTGCCTGAAGGATCAGCGCGTCCATGTCCTTGTTGAAGTATTTGGTGTCGTTCCAGTCTGCGGTGGACAGATAGGCGGTTGAGAACATTTGGTCCTGAACCGGACGACCACCCCAATACGAGGCGCAGAATGGGTTGACGTTCCAAACATCAGACCAATAGCCATCGTCTGGCACACGGTTAATCTCCAGCGGGATACCGGCCGCAGCGGCCGATTGCTGGAACAATGCTGCCGCATCCACAGCACCCGGGAAGGCGGTGTCTGCAACCGTCAGAACGATTGGCGATCCATCATGGCCGGACGCTTTGTAATGTTCTGCCGCTTTGGCAGCATCGTACTCGCGCTGTGGCAATGCGGTGAACAAAGGATAAGCGGCGTTCACTGGGGTGTCGTTGCCGATACCGCCGTAGCCGTTCAGGATCTTGTCCACCATTTCCTGACGATTGATCGATAGTTTCAACGCCATGCGCAGGTCTTTGTTGTCGAACGGTGCCTTGTCGCAATGCATGATGAACACATAG
>JAAFIJ010000128.1 GCA_013298675.1 Rhodobacterales bacterium
GGCTTATCGCTGGCGGAACGGGGCGTCAATCAAGGTGCCACAGGAGTTTTTTGATGCAAGACCACAATGCGCCCCCTTTGAACCCTTTGCCGCCCGTTGTTTGGCTGTTGGCCTTGCCAATGATCGCGGTAGAGCTGGTGTTAAGTTTGGGCGAGGCGGGCGTGGTCGGTGGCCCGAATGCGATTGGTTGGCGGATTTCGCTGTTTCAAAGACTCGCATTTTCGCCTGACCTGATGCGCGAAATGATCGAGTCGTCACGCTATCCAATTCAGGGCTTGTGGCGCTTTGTCAGTTATCTGTTCATCCACGGTGACGTCACCCATGCAGCCTTTGCCGTTGTGATCCTTTTGGCCTTGGGCAAATACGTGGGCGAGGTTTTCCGCTGGTGGGCGGTGCTTGTCGTGTTTTTCGGCGCGGCGATCGTCGGCGCGCTTGTGATGGGGGCGGTGCCTGCCATCAAGGCGCCGCTCTTTGGGTCATACCCGGGGAATTACGGGCTGATCGGCGCCTTTACCTTTTTGCTTTGGGTGCGGCTTGCGGGCACGGGCCTTAATCAGTTGCGCGCCTTTACGATGATTGGATTTTTGCTGTTCGGGCAAATGCTGTTTGGCATCCTTTTCGGTGGCGGCTGGGAATGGGTGGCCGATATCGCGGGGTTCTGTGCCGGGTTTCTTTTGTCGTTTGTGGTTAGCCCCGGTGGATGGGCGCGGGTCAAGGCGCGTCTGCGCGAACGCAAAAGCGGGTACTAAGCGGAAGTTCCCCCTTTAAAGGCGCGTCTCAACCCCTGCGCCGCAAGGATTTGAAATCTGACAGCTTGAACGCCCCCAAGGCAGCACCAGCGGCGAAATAGCTGATGATGCCTGCCGCAATCAGGGCAGTCAGTGCCGGGAAGCGCCAACCACGCGTCTTGATAGCTGCGTCGCAAATATCTGCCCCAAACCACAAGACGACGCCCATGACAGCCGTAGCGAGCAGGATACGGGGCAGACGGTGGCGAAAGCGCGCGTCAAACCGGGCCTCGTCCCCCATGTTGCGCGCGCCCCACCACAGCTGAGCGACCATGATCCAGCCTGCCAAGGTTGTGGCCAAAGCCGCAGCGGCAAAGCCGATGATCGGCATCAACCCGATGGCAATCGCGGCGTTCACCACCATGGAAATCACTGCATAGCGGAACGGGCGGCGGGTGTCTTCACGGGCGTAAAACAGCGGCTGCAACACTTTATGCAGCACAAATGCAGGCAATCCTGCACCGTAAATCGCCAAGGCAAGAGCCGTCGCCGCCGTGTCGTCCGCGCCGAACGCGCCGCGCTCATACAAAACGCGGGTCAAGGGCACCGCAATCACCATCAGCGCCATCGCGGCAGGCAACGTCAAAGCAAGGGCAAATTCGGTCCCACGGTTGAAACTCGCGCGGCCACCTTCGCTGTCGCCCGCGCGCAATCTGCGAGACAAATCGGGCAAAAGGACCGTGCCAATTGCAATTCCCACAACCCCCAAGGGCAACTGATACAAACGGTCGGCATAACTAAGCCACGAAATCGCCCCCAAAGTGTCAGAAGCAACTTGCCGACCAACCAGCAAGTTTATTTGCACAACGCCGCCAGCCAAAATCGCAGGCCCCGCAATCCAGGCCAAGCGGCGCAAATCGGGCGTCAGGCGCGGCCAACGAAAGGCCGTCCGGAACCCCAGTTTGCGCGCCGATATCCACGTAAAGGCCAGTTGGATGATCCCTGTCACAGGAACCGTCCATGCAAGGGTGGTGCCCATATCCCAGCCCGCCCAAACCGCCAACAACATCGCGGCGATAAAGATCAGGTTCATCAAGATCGGCACGAAACCGGCTTCGGTAAAGTGCCCATAGGCGTTCAGCACCCCTGACAGCAAGGCTACAAGGCTGATGAAAAAGATGTAGCAAAAGGTGATCTGACCAAAGCCTACCGCCAGATCGTACCGCGCATCGCCGACGAACCCTGATGCCATTGCCCAGACCAGCCACGGCATTGCCAGTGTGCCGATGATTGAAAACACAAACAACAGCGCTGCCATGCCGTTGAAGGCATCTTGTGCAAAGGCCTCGGGTTCCTCTCCGCTTTCCAGTTTCTTGGCGAACATTGGCACAAAGGCCTGATTGAACGCGCCCTCGGCGAAAAATCTGCGAAACATGTTGGGCAGGGAAAACGCCACGTTAAACGCGTCGGCAATGGGGCCCGCACCAAGATAGTTTGCCATCATCATATCGCGGGCAAACCCTGCGCCACGTGACAGCAACGTCCAGCCGCCCACGGTCAGGATGTTGCGCATCAGGCTGATAGGTTTCACGTATGTGCCCTTTCGGCGCCTTCAGCGATCGCTTGACGCAGTTTCTTGTCCAACACCTCTTGGCGGCTTTTGGCGTGAAGTTTCAAGCCAAACATGTCTTTGACATAGAACGCATCCACAACCTGCGCTCCGTAGGTCGCAATCACGGCAGAGGCGATGTAGATGTTGGAGGTGGCCAACGTGCGTGTCAGATCAAATAACAGTCCGGGTCGGTCGCGGGTATCGACCTCAATGATCGTGTAAATTTCAGAGCCTTCATTATCAAACGTGATGTGGGTCGGAAACCGGAACTCGCGTTCGCGCTTTTTGACCTTGTCTCGGCCAGCAAGGGCGTCGCGGGCCACCAACTCGCCTTTGAGGGTGCGTTCAATCATTTGGCGCAGACGTGGCAGTTTGGCGATTTCATAGGGTTTGCCGTCAGAGTCCTGAATCCAGAAAACAGGCGTCGCATACCCGTCCTTAGAGGTGTAGGTGCGCGCGTCAACGACGTTTGCACCTACAAGGGCCAAGGCCCCGGCAAGGCGCGAAAAAATGCCCGGATGATCGGCAAGCGCAAAGCAAGCGCGCGTCGCGTCACGTTCGGGTTCCGGATGCAGATCGATGCGAATTTCGTCATCGGGCAAATCGCGAAGCAGTCGGGCAAATATCTCTTGCGTGTCGGTGGACAGGCCTTGCCAGTAAGGCGCGTAATGGCGCGAGGTTTCGTGCCGGATGTCCTTGGTGTCCCACTCCACAAGCCGTTTGCGCAGTGCGGACTTGGCCTCGTCCTCACGCTTTTCGCTGTTCACATTTTCAAGACCACCCTCGAGCGCCTCTGTGGTGATCGAATGCAACTGGCGCAGCAACATGGCTTTCCAGTTGTTCCAAGTGCCCGGACCCACGCCGCGAATGTCACAGACGGTTAGCACGGTCAGCAAATCAAGCCGCTTGCGGGTTTTTACCGCCTTGGCAAAGTCGCGTACCGTCCGCGGATCCCCGATATCGCGTTTTTGCGCCATGTCGGACATCAAAAGATGATAGCGCACCAACCATTCGACGGTTTCAGTTTCTTCTTGGTCCAAACCCAAACGCGGGGCGATGCGCCGAGCGATTTGCGCGCCAATAATCGAATGGTCCTCGGGGCGGCCCTTGCCGATGTCATGCAACAGCAGGGCAACAAAAATGACCTTGCGGTTGACCCCCGCCTTTAGGATCGACGAAGACAAAGGCAAGTCTTCGATCAATTCCTCACGCTCAATTTGCGCCAAGACAGAGATTGTCTGAATGATGTGCTCGTCCACCGTGTAGTGGTGGTAGACGTTGAACTGCATCATCGCCACGATGTTTTCAAATTCGGGGATAAAGGCAGAAAGCACGCCCAATTCGTTCATGCGGCGCAGAGCGCGTTCCGGGTTGCCATGTTTCAACAACAGGTCGATGAAAATGCGTATGGCCTCGGGATCTGTGCGCATCCCTTCGTCGATCAGATCAAGGTTTTGGGCGATCAGGCGCATGATGTTGGGATGCAGCAGGTAACCAGAGCGCAACGCCTCTTCAAAGGCGCGCAGCAAGTTCAGCTTGTCAGACAGAAATGCCGCTGCATCCGAGGCGTCGATGCGGCCCTGCACCAACTTAAATCCGGGGCGCACTTTCTTGCGTGTGAACAGCCCATATAGCCGCGCCTCTGTTTTGACGTGGCGCGCCTCTAGCTGCGTCAGGAAAACCCGGGTCAAGTCACCTACTCGGGTGGCGTGACGGAAATAGTCTTGCATGAACTGTTCAACGGCGCGTCGCCCGGCGCTGTCCTTATAACCCATCCGGCTGGCGACTTCGACCTGCAGATCAAAGGTCAGCTGATCCGTCGCACGCCCGGTCACATAGTGCATATGGCACCGGGCTGACCAAAGGAAACTCTCGGCCCGGGCAAAGGTTTCATATTCTTCGCGGTTCAAAAGCCCTGCTGCAACCAAGCCCTCTGACGATTGCACGCGGTGCAGATACTTGCCGATCCAATACAGGGTTTGAAGGTCGCGCAGCCCGCCTTTTGCCTCTTTGACATTGGGTTCCAACACATACCGTTGCCCACCTTGGCGTTTGTGCCGTTCGGCGCGCTCTGCCAGTTTGGCCTCGATGAATTCACGACCCGTGGATTTGAACAGCTCAGACCACAGCTTTTCGTCCAGTTCGCGCGCCAAAGGGGCGTGGCCCGAGATAAAGCGATGTTCCAAAAGAGCGGTTCGGATGGTGATATCTTCGCGTCCCAAACGGATGCAATCGGCGACCGTGCGACTGGCGTGGCCGACCTTTAGCTTCAGGTCCCAAAGGATATAGAGCATCGTTTCAATCACGCTCTCCGCCCATGGGGTGATTTTCCATGGGGTCAGGAAAAGCAGGTCGACATCGGAATGCGGCGCCATTTCATTGCGGCCATAACCGCCCACAGCGAACACCGCGATGCGTTCGTATTCGGTCGGGCTGGGCAATGGATGCAAGTGGTGCTGTGTGATGTTCAGGGCCGCGATCACCAGACAGTCGGTCAAATAGGATTGCGCCGTGATCAACCTGCGTGAGGCGGTCGGATGATCGGTAAACGCCGCGAGCAAAAGCGCGTTTGCGCGAGCTTTGGCTGTGACCAAGTGGCGCACAACTGTCGCTCTTGCTGCCTTTGCATCGGTCATATCCGCCAGATCAGCCACGATCTCAATCTGCAGCTGCGCCAGATCAATCAGCTCTGTCGGTTCAACCAGCAGATCCACGGGCAGCGTTGATACCAAGCCTTGCTTTATCATGGGCGTTTCATGGGGCTGCGTTTCTTATGGCTGGGCCGGGATTAGAACCCGGCACCGCCAAAGCTGCGGGGGGCCGGGTCGATGACAATCGCTTGGCCGTCGCTGACCCTTGCAATGGCAAGACCGCGTTCATTGGTACCATCGCCCCGCAGACGGAACACGCCATTGACGCCCACAAAGCCAGAGCCTTGGGTCAAAGCTTCACGCGTGACAATGCCTGTAGTGCCTTGCTTTAACAGTGCGCCAATGGCTGCGATGCCGTCATAGGCAAGACCAGAGATCGGATGCGGTGGTTCAGAATAGGCCGCTTGATAGCGCGACTGATACTGTGCGAACAGACCCGGGTCTGGCAGCGCAAAAATACCACCCTGCACGCCGGGCAACGACAAAGTCGCTGTCGGCACGTCCCAGCGTGTTAAGCCGACAAACTGAATTTGCGCTGATGTTACGCTTTGATCAGCAAGCATCTGGGTGATCAAGGGCAGGGCCCCTGCGGTGTCGGCGGTAAAGAAAATCGCCTGCGCGCCGTTGCTTTTTGCCGCTGCCGCGATGACTGGCCCGGCCTGCACGATGCCGTTTTGGGAAAACTCATAGCCGTTGATCGCAACAACTTGTCCACCAGCGGCCGCAACCCCTTGTTCGGTTGCAGCACGACCAATTTGGCCCGCCGTATTCAAATCATGGACGATCATGATCTTGGATTTCCCGCTCCGCACGGCATAGCTTGCCAGACGATGGGCAGAGTTTGCAAAGGTAGGCCCAAGGACAAAGACGTTACCACCCGCGACATCGGTGTTGTTTGAAAATGACAACACGTTGATCCCGGATCCCTTGACCGCAAGACCTGCGGCGTTTGCTTCTTGGGCGTAAACTGGCCCAAGAATGATCTGCGCACCGTCATCAACCGCTTTGGACGCCATCGCCGCGGCTTGGGAAGGTTGGCCCGCAGTGTTATAAACGCGCAGGTCGATTTGACTGTTGCCCAAATCCGAAATTGCCAGACGCGCGGCGTTTTGCAACGACGTCGCAAGCAGTTCGTCGCTGGCTTGTCCAGAACCGCCCGGCACCAAAAGGGCAATTTGCACTTTGCCGCCGCCAGCACCCGAAACGGGTGTTGTGGTTGGCGTACAGGCCGCCATGACCACAATCCCAAGGAGCGACACGATTTTGCCCATCGACTTGCGGGCCTGCAGCAAAACAGACAACATGGAAATTCCTCACCTGATGGGGACGCAACAACTTTGACAAAACCCTAAGCGTTTCGCCTATGGATGTAAACTTGTCAGGAAAGGTTAAGACGTGACAATCAGCAGACCAACGCCTGATAAGCAAAAGCTAAGTGCGGGGCTGCATTTTGTATCGACACCGATCGGTGCCGCGCGTGACATTACATTGCGCGCGCTGGACATTTTGGCGTCGGCCGATGTTTTGGCCGCAGAGGACACCCGCACTTTGCGCCATTTGATGGAGATCCATGGCGTTGCTTTGGGGGATCGCCCCCTGATTGCTTATCATGAACACAATGATGCCTCTGCAACGCCGCGTCTGCTGGCCGCAATGAAAGACGGAAAGGCCGTCGCCTATGCGTCTGAAGCGGGAACGCCCCTTGTGTCAGATCCGGGGTTTCAACTGGCGCGCGCCGCCATTGCCGAGGGCTTGACCGTTCTTGCGGCACCCGGTCCTTCGGCGGTTTTGTGTGCTTTAACTGTGTCGGGTTTGCCGTCTGACCGGTTCATGTTTGCAGGGTTTCCCCCCGTGACCAAATCCGCGCGCCTGACGTTCCTTGAGGAGCTAAGCGCGGTCCAGGCAACGGTGATCCTCTACGAATCACCAAAACGGATTCATCAATTATTGGTAGATATGGTGGTAAGCTTTGGCGAAGCGCGGAATGCTGCTGTCTGCCGAGAGTTGACCAAGCGCTTTGAAGAGGTGTCACGCGGCACTTTGGCAGAGTTGGCGGCTGCTTTTGACGGTCGGGCGGTCAAAGGTGAGATTGTCGTTTTGGTGGACCGCGCGGCCATTGCGCACGCCGACCCCGTGGTCGTTGATGCGGCGCTTAATCAAGCGCTGTTGACGATGACGGTCAAAGACGCGGCGCTCGCGGTTTCCCAGGCATATGGGTTACCACGACGAGACTTATATCAACGCGCCCTAAAGTTGGGGGGCTAATTTCAGGGATTTTGATACGATAATGCAGCTAAGTATGGCACGAAAACAGACGGTCCCATCCAGCAGCGTGCATGCCGGGGTCACAGCGTATCACGCTGGAATTGCTGCAGAAATCAGTGTTGCACGTCATTATGAGCGATCGGGCTTTACCATTTGCGCACAGCGGTGGCGTGGCACGGGCGGTGAAATCGATCTGGTCGC
>JAAFIJ010000129.1 GCA_013298675.1 Rhodobacterales bacterium
ACAAAATAACGCAACAAGGGCACGTCACCCAGTACGGGGTGATTCTGCATCGCCACATGCGCATCACCCCAGCGCCAACTGTCAATGTCGGGTCCGAATCGCCCTGTCAAATCGACGATCGCATCGTTCAACGCCATCTTGGCAATTTCGGCACAGGTTTCTATTGCCGCAGACTGAATGATGTCGCACCAGACCGACGCACCATCAATGTTGCGGTAGACCCGCTCAATGAATACCGGTTCCACATGGGTGAACTGATCGGCCAAGGGCCCCAACTCATCCCGCGCAAGCCGCTCTTGCAGCGCGCGCATCCACGCCTCTGCGATCAAAGGCTCTGGCAGGTGTTCGTTCATCTCACCGTTCCACGCTGACAGCAGCTCTAGTGCGCGCTGCTGGATGCGCTCGGGCGTACCTGCGGGGGCGGCTTCGCCGGTGAACCACAGATCCGCGCCAATCAACGGCAGCAAGGTTCGTGCGGTTGGACTGACAGTATCCAGCTGCGCCTCGATAAAGCTTTCGCGGGTATGAACGCCGCGCGCCTTCATCAAGCTTAGCCAACGTTGGATGCGCTGTGTATCGCCCCAAGTGAAACTCAGATGGTTGGGGAAGGGTAGATCGACGGACTTGTTATTGGTGTTGCCAAGGATACCAGAGGTCGGGTTCACAAAGCTGGGGTTCTGATCATAGGGGAACATGCCCTGCCAACGGTTTGCAGCAATCGTGCCAAGTGCCGGCATACGCCCTTGGGTTTGATTACCAACGTCACGCCGTGGCATCGCCCCGATCACTTGCATCGCGATGCCCGACCCGTCAGCCAACATCAGGTTTTGCGACGGTGCAACAAAGCTGGCAGCCGCCCCACGTGCCTGATCGACACTTTGCGATTGCATCAATTGGATCGCCGCCGACATGGACGTGTCCCGCCCTGACAGCGCCGTCCAGGATAACGCGGCCACGTGACCTTTGGGTGTCACAGACGCAAGATCATAGTGCGTGCCGGGTAGGATCGGTCCACTTTCCGACCAGCGCTGAGTGATCGTGATCGGGGTTTCATCCTTGATGCGGATGATCGTCTGGCTGGTCTTGAACGGCCGTGGGCCGGTTTCAGTCATGTATTCTTCGGGATTTGCGGGGTTGAGTTCCTCCATGATGACGTCTTGATCATCGAGGTAGCTAGAGGTGAGCGCCCACCCCAACTTGTCACTGCGCCCAATCAACACCAACGGCATTCCCGGAATGGTCGCGCCAATCACACCACCTGAGGCAAGTTCAAGATGCGCGAGGTACCAGATTGACGGGGCAGTAAAGCCCAGATGCGGATCGTTTGACAGCAAGGCGCCGCCTGCTGCGGACTTTTCAGGCATAGCGGCCCAAGCGTTTGATGCCCCCGCAAAGGCCTGACGATGGAACGGCGAAAGGGGGGTGTCGATATAGGCGCTTGCGGCCTGAACAGGTTGCGGAAAAGGTCCGGGCATCAGACTTGCATAGTCCGGCAAGGCGGCAATGCCTTGCGACGGGTCGTCGGGCAAAATATCCCTTAGCCGTTCGGGCGACAGGAACATCGACAGCTGCGCGCGCTGAACCTCGGACTCCAGATGCGATGACAATTGCAGCGCCATCAGTTTCATGATCGCAAGGGAGTCGGCAGGAGACCAAGCGGCGATCTCATTGGAAAAGAAGAAAAATTCAGGTGCGCCCCGACCCCGCGCACCCTGGCTAACCTCTGTTATCCAAGCGTTCACGCCAGCGGAATATGCGTTCAAAGCCTCAAGCGTCTTAGGATCCTGCGCCTCGACCGATGACTGCGCCAGGCTGTAAAGATCCAGTCTGCGCAGCAACTCATCTATCTTGACCGTCTTCATGCCGAAAATTTCCGACAGGCGCCCTTGGACAGTCCGGCGCAACATGGTCATTTGCCAAAGCCGATCCTGTGCATGGGCAAAGCCCAACGCGAAAAACGTGTCCGCATCGGTTTTGCCATAGATATGCGGTACATCAGAGTTATCGCGGATAATCTCAACCGGGGCAGTGACGCCGGCCAAGGTAAAGTCCTCGTCGTAATCAGGCAGGGACCGCGACAAGACATAATACGCCAGAAGTCCGGCCAGAACGCCAAACACAATCACGCTGGTCAGGCCACGGATCAGCCAGCGAAAAGCAATGAGCATGGGTTTGGGTCCTTGACGACTTCTTATGCTTGCCTTCCTAGTCCATCCGTTGATTTTCGGCAATGCGAGGATGGATCAGATGGCAAAGTTGGCGTTTCTTGGCCTTGGCACGATGGGCTTTCCAATGGCAGGGCATCTTGCGGCCAAAGGTCATGAGGTGACGGTCTATAATCGGTCCGAGGCGCGTCTAAACGCCTGGGGTGCGAGCCATAAGGGAAGCTTAGCGCCGACCCCTGCGCAAGCCGTGGTCGATGCGGATTTTGTCTTTGCCTGTGTTGGCAATGATGATGATCTGCGGTCGGTTTGTCTGGGCGATACAGGTGCGTTCGCGGGCATGAAACCGGGTGCCACCTTTGTTGACCATACCACCGTGTCGCTTGCTGTGACCAAAGAGCTGTCCGACATCGCCGCATCCAAGGGGCTGGCTTTCGTTGATGCGCCCGTGTCGGGCGGTCAAGCAGGGGCAGAAAATGGCCAACTGTCGATCATGTGCGGCGGATCTGAAACCGACTATGCGCAAGCAGAGCCGGTGATGGCCGCTTATGCGCGGATTTGTCGGCGGCTCGGCCCAGTGGGGTCAGGTCAGCTTGCCAAGATGATGAACCAGATTTGCATCGCGGGGCTGATGCAGGGTTTGTCAGAGGCGCTTGCATTTGGCCAAAAGGCCGGGCTTGACGGAGAGGCGGTTGTTGAAGTGATCAGCCAAGGCGCGGCGGGCAGTTGGCAAATGGTCAACCGCCACAAAACAATGCTGGCCGACAAATTTGACTACGGGTTTGCCGTTGACTGGATGCGCAAAGATTTGGGTATTTGTTTGCAAACGGCCGAAGAAATCGGCGCGCGCCTGCCGATCACAGCATTGATCGACCAGTTTTATAAGGACGTGCAGTTGATGGGCGGGGGCCGCAACGACACGTCCAGCCTGATCCGCCGCTTGCGTTAGTCTAGGTTGCTCGCGCGGTAAGATGCGCGGGCAAGCCAGTCTGGGTTGATCTCAATCCCCCAGCCCGGCGCGTCTGGGACCGTCACATGCCCATTTTCCACGCCGTAAGGGTTGCCCAAAAACAACCCTTCTTGCCATGGGTAATATTCGAGCCCTTCGATCGACAGTTCCAAATACTTGCCGGCGTTCGGGATGGCTTTCAGCAAATGCATGGTGCACATCGTCACCATCGACAGATTTGCGGCATGTGGCGTGATGGGCAATCCCGCCACTTGCGCCATGCGGCAAACCTCTAGGGTGCGGTGGATGCCCCCCATGTACATCACGTCGGGCTGCATGATGTCGACGGACTGCTTTTCGATCATCCTCGCCCAGGTCGGATATTCGCAATCCTGCTCTCCGCCAGCCACATCAAGCGTCAGGTTGGCGCGCACTTCTGCAGTTTGCTCATATTCCCAATAGGGGCAGGGCTCTTCAAAGTGACCGATGCCATTATCTTGCAACAAGTGGCCAACCTCGATCGCGCGTTTGGGCGAAAAACCAGAGTTGCCGTCAACCAGTTTGTCGATCCCGTCACCCAACGCTTTTGAGACGACAGGCACAACCTCTTCGGTGCGACCGGCCCATTCGTCTTTGTCACGCCCACACTCTGCACCCACGCGCCACTTAAAGGCGTTGAAGCCAAAGGTGTCACGCAGTTTCACGAAACGTAACGCCTCATCCTGGGGCGAAATATCGCGCCGCATCGAACTTGCATAAGCACGCAATTTGCCCGGCGTTCCGCCCAACAGACTGACGACGGGCTTTTCCTCTAACCGGCCCCGCAAATCCCACAGAGCCGTATCAAGCCCTGTCATCGCGCGGCGCAGATAAGAGCCGGGGTATTTGTGCTCTCTCTCGGCAATAAGCACCAAAGTGTCTGCGAAATCCAACGCATCGCGCCCCAGCGCATGCGGGGCGATTTGCCGGTGAAATACCTCTGTTGTGATATCAGCGTTATAGGTAGAAACCTGACCCCACCCGAAATCGCCTGTGTCTGCAGTCGCACGGACAAAAGCAACGAATTCGGTCGCAAAAGTTTCAAGCTTTACGATTTTCAAGTCTTAAACCCCTAGGATTGGAAGCGTTGACGAAACCCAAGTGCCAATTACGGGATGATCCGGCTGTATTTCACACCCGCCAGCGTGGCACCGGCAATCAGACCTTGCTGACCAAAGATTAGGGCGATGACCGGATCAAGTTCCGTCGACTCTTTGCCCATGCTTGCCCCTTGCGCAGGGGTCGCATAGCGGACGTCGGCACCCACGGCCCAACCAGAGGCCGTTCTGAACCCATTCAGCGCCTCTGGCGTGGTAAAGAACAACGCGTGGGCATACTGTTGCGCGCCGATTTGCAACCCAATGGTCGCACGCGTTGACGAATAATAATCGACCGTCGCCCCATTGATCCGAAGTGCCCCGCGCCCATAAGCGCCACCGATGCCAAAACCTGCCTCGGTCACAAGGGGAATAAACAGCACCCCGGCCGAGCGGTTTGCAAGGTCTTGGGTGCCCGGAAAATTGCGGAACAAAAAGTCACGGGTCTTGTCGACTCGACCATCGATCTGCTGTGCCGCGCGCGAGTTTACCCCGTTGCCGCGAAAAGACAGATCACAGCCAGCAAGGGCAAAAGTAGCACCCGCGGTGCCTAGAAAACTACGTCGTGAAATTAATGTCATTGCTCGCGGCCCCTCATAAGAAGCTCTCATTGGCTTCGATTAAGTTGAATTTAGCCTATTTATCCTTACGTGTCATTCGTGCCGTTGGGCCTAAGCAGAGGCCCGCGCATTAATCTTTATGTTGCAACAAACGCGCGGCACGCAGGGCGAAATAGGTCAGGATGCCATCGCAACCGGCGCGCTTGAACGCCATAAGGCTTTCCATCATCACCTTGTCGCCATCAATCCAACCGTTGCGCGCCGCCCCTTCAATCATCGCGTACTCACCCGACACTTGATAAGCAAAGGTCGGTGCCCCGAACGCTTGTTTGACCCGGTAGCAAATATCAAGATAGGCAAGGCCCGGTTTGACCATGACCATATCAGCGCCCTCTGCCAGATCACGTTCCACCAAACGCAAAGCCTCGTCTGCGTTTGCCGGGTTCATCTGATAGGTCTTTTTGTCACCCACCAGCGCCCCAGAGGCACCCACCGCATCGCGGAACGGCCCGTAAAACCCGCTGGCGTATTTGGCGGAATAGGAAAGGATCGCGACGTCTTTGAAACCGTGTTCTTCCAGCGCTGCACGGATTGCCCCGATGCGCCCATCCATCATATCAGACGGGCCCAAGATATCAGCCCCCGCTGCCGCTTGCGCCAAGGCCATTTTCACCAGCGCCGCAACTGTTTCGTCGTTCAAGATGATGCCTTCTTGCACCAAACCATCATGACCCAACGCGTTATATGGATCCAAGGCCACATCGGTCATCACCAACAGCCCCGGCACGGCCGCCTTTATCGCGCGCACTGCGCGGTTTGACAGGTTGTCAGGGTTCCACGCCTCTGCACAATCTAAGGTGCGTAGGTGATCGAGGGTATAGGGAAACAGGCAAACCGCCGGGATACCCAGATCAAACGCCTCTTGCGCCGCCACGACCACCAGATCAATCGACAAACGCTCAACCCCGGGCATAGAGGAAATGGGGTCGCGACTGTTGTGGCCGTCTTTCACAAACAGCGGCAAGATAAGGTCAGCTGCACTTAGCACATTCTCTTGCACCAGTGCGCGCATCGCGGCTGTACGCCGCAAACGCCTGAAGCGGTGGCCGGAAAATGGGGCGGATGCCTGACGCATGGTCTTCGCTTTCGAAAGTGGCAAAAAGGCTTGCGGTTACCCGCTCTGCCTGCCATGGAAAGAGCCGCGTCTCAAGCGGTCAAACCGCCCGGAAACAACGAAAAAGAGTAGGATAATCGTTTTGCAGTGGTATCAGCTCATATTTGAACTGATCGATATGCGTTCCTTTTCCAATTTGTGGTATTGGATCGTCCTTACGGTCGTTTGGTCTTCGGCAAGTCAATGGGTCCTTGGTGTCCCCTTTGACATGATCAGTCGGGCAAAGCGGGACGGCGGTCAGGCGCAAGAAGACCTTGAAACGATCGTTCGCATCAAAGTGTCTCGCCTGTTGAACATCGTCAAAACCTCGGGGATGTGGATGGTCGGATTTACGGCGTTCCTGTTTGCGGTCCTGGTCTTACTTGCCTTTGAGTACAAAATCGAATTCGCCCAAGCGGTGCTCTTTCTGTTTGCCCCAATGAACTTGCTGTTTTTCCTGTCGATCCGCACGGCGTCTTTGATCCAACAAGGCGAAAATCAGGGGGTTGCCCTTAATCGGCGGCTGATGATGCATCGTATGACAACCCAACTTATCGGGATGATTTCAATATTGGTGACTGCAATGTTTGGTATGTACCAAAATGTCACCATCGGCGCGCTTGGATAAGGTAAGCGGCCCATGGCAAAGACCGCAGAACGGCTGATCCTTGGTGGCGCGCCCGAAGGGTTTGACGCCCAGTTGATCGCGCGCGAAGTGGCGCGTGGCCACACGATCATCCATGTCGCGCGCGACGATCGCCGGATGGAGGCGATGCGCAGCGCCCTGGCGATCGTAGCACCAGATGTCATCGCGCTGGACTTGCCGGCGTGGGATTGCCTGCCCTATGACCGTATTTCACCCAACCCCGACGTCGCATCGCGTCGCATGTCAACGTTTGGTCTATTGGCGAACGGTATGGCGGGTGCTTTCGTTCTGTTGACCACCCTCAATGCCGCAAGCCAAAAGATCCCCGCGCGCGCCGTGATCGCAGGTGCATCTTTCACAGCAAACCTTGGCGACCGGGTCGATGAGGCACAGCTGAAGGGGTTCTTGGTTCGGATGGGGTTCACCTCTGTCTCGACCGTGTCAGAACCGGGTGAATTTGCGGTGCGCGGCGGCATCATCGACATCTACCCACCGGGCAAAGATGGGCCCATCAGGCTCGACTTCTTTGGTGATACATTGGACGGCATTCGCAGGTTTGATCCGTCTACCCAACGGACCACGCAAAAGTTGACCCAAGTTGACTTTGCGCCGATGTCAGAGATCATCCTTGATGAAGCATCAATCACCCGGTTTCGCCAAAACTACCGTGTCGAGTTCGGCGCGGGCGGCACTGACGACCCCTTGTATGAAGCGATCAGCGCTGGTCGCAAACACCAAGGGGCCGAACACTGGCTGCCGTTTTTCCATGCGAAAATGGAAACGATTTTCGACTATCTGCCCACAGCGACCATCGTTTTG
>JAAFIJ010000013.1 GCA_013298675.1 Rhodobacterales bacterium
GTCAGATCACCGCTTTTGCTTTGACTGCGCTTGCGATTGAACTGACACCCGGACCAAATATGGTCTGGCTTGCCGCAGTGGCCGCAACCGAAGGCAGACGCCTCGGATATGCTGCCGTTGCGGGTGTGGCGCTTGGACTTTCGCTGGTCGGTTTGGCTGCGGTTTTGGGCTTGGCGACCATCGTCGCGCAGTCTGATGCGCTTTACCAATCGTTGCGGTGGGCAGGTATCGCGTATTTGCTGTGGCTTGCTTGGCAGGGGTGGAGCAACGCCGAAAAGCCTGAAAATACCGGCGAAACTGCATCAACCAACTGGGCATATTTCCAGCGCGGTTTGATCACCAACCTACTGAACCCAAAAGCATTTTTGTTCTACATCACGGTTTTGCCGGGCTTTTTGCCGATCGATGCGGGCCGGATCGACATCACGACGCTCGCGGTCATTTATGTGACCATCGCAACGCTGGTTCATGCGGGACTTGTAACGCTGGCGGGGTCTGCCCGTGATTGGCTGATGGTGGGGAAACGTGCCGCAACTTTGCGCCGCGTGCTGGCGGCGACGCTTGTGGGTGTGGCCGCTTGGATCGCCTTGCGCAGCTAAATCTGCCCAGTTCACATGAGTCGCTAGATTTGTGACCGTATCAACCGACCCAAACGCTTCATCCCTTCGTCAATTGCCGCTTCATCTGCACAGGAAAATGACAGGCGGATGGTGTTGCCGTTCGTCCCATCGGCGAAAAACGCGCGGCCGGGTACAAACGCGACACGTTCGGTTTTCAGCGACTCTGCCAAAAGGGTCGCACCGTCCATTGTGACAGGCAGCGTCAACCAGACAAACATGCCCCCTTCGGGTTTCGTCCAACTGACCTGATCCGGCATTTCACGGGCCAGCGCCGCCAGCAAATGGTCGCGGCGTGCCTTATAAACAGTGCGCAGCGTCGCGACATGGCTGTCAAATTGGGAACTTGCGACTTGATGGGTGACAATCTGGTTGATCGTTGCTGAATGCAAATCCGCCGCCTGCTTCATCAATACCAGTTTGGAAATCATCTCTTTGGCACCGCACACCCAGCCGACACGAAGGCCGGGCGCGAGTGATTTAGAGAACGACCCGCAATATAGGGTGCGCGCCTCTTCGATGCTGCCTTTGCGCGCGATTTCCAAGGCCAGAATCGGGGGAACGGCCGCCCCGTCATAGCGCAAGGTTTGATAGGCGGCGTCTTCGACAACCGCGATGTCCAACTGGTCTGCCAGATCGAGCACCCGCTCGCGCGCCTCACGTGCCAGCGTCTCGCCCGTCGGATTGGCGAAATCGACGGACAGATAGGCAAATTTGACCCGTCCCCCAGCAGCGGCGGCCGCGGTGCGGAAACTGTCAGCGTCGCGGTTGCTGTTGGGGTCCAGCCGGTCATAGGTCGGCTCATAGGCGTTGAACGCGCCCAGCGCGCCCAGATAGGTTGGCCAACCCAGCAAAATGGTGTCGCCCGGCGACACCATCATTTTTCCTAAGTAATCAATCGCTTGCTGCGATCCAGAGGTGATCAGAATGTTATCTGCGTCGCATGGAATGCCGATCTTGGCCATTTCGGCTGCGATCCATTGGCGCAGGGGCAAATAGCCTTCGGACACCGAATATTGCAGCGCCGCCGTGGCCTTTGGCCCTGTCAGAGTTTGGGTATAGGCGTCTTGAAAGGCTTGCGTAGGAAACAGCGCCGGGTCAGGGATGCCACCCGCAAAAGAGATGATGTCGGGCTGATCCAGCAGCTTGAGCAACTCTCGGATTTCCGAGGCTTTCATCCGGCTGGACCGGGTGGCCAGAACATTGCTCCACTGCATCATGCGTCTCCTGTCTTTGGATCATCACCCTTGCCGCACCGCTTGGGTAAGTCAATATCTGTGACCTATAAAGGCAGGTCCAATTAGACACCCTGCCCTGCGAAAAATGCGCTTCGCATGGCTGCGCAATTAGGCGTTGCGCACGGTGTCGATCATCAGTTGCACATTGTCTGGATTGGCATCAGGCGTGATGCCGTGGCCAAGGTTAAAGATGTGCGGGCCAGTGCGGAATGCATCCACGACACGGCGTGTCGCATCCACCAACCCCTGACCGCCGCTGACCATATGAATTGGCGACAAGTTGCCCTGAACACAGCCCGTGTTTTGCACATTTTGCGCGGCCCATTCGGGCGACACGGAATTATCGACCGCCACACAGTCGGCCCCGGTCGCCGCCGCGAACCCTATGTAACCGGCCCCCGCCTCCCGCGGGAATGCGATAATCGGCAAGCCCGGATGCCGGGCCTTTAGCGCCGCAATGATGCGCACTGTGGGTTTGACCGCAAAATCGGTAAAATCAGCGCCCTTCAGGCTTCCGGCCCAACTGTCGAACAGCTTGACCACCTCGGCCCCGGCCAAAACTTGCGCCGACAAATATTCAATTGTGGCGTCTGTTATCACATCGATCAACGCCGAAAATGTCGCTCGGTCGGTGGATTTCAACGCATGCGCCGGACCCTGATCCTTGGTGCCACGCCCTGCGATCATATAGGTGGCCACAGTCCACGGCGCACCAGCAAAGCCGATCAAAGTTGTCTCACGCGGCAAGGCATCGGCCAAGAGGCGGACAGTTTGATAGATCGGCGCCAAAGTGTCGTGAATGTCGCCAATGGGCCTTAGCGCGCGCACTCCCGCCATATCTGTGATCGTCGAAAGTCGCGGCCCCTCGCCCGTTTCGAACCACAAATCAGCGCCCAGCGCTTGGGGAAGCAATAAAATATCGGCAAAAAGAATGGCGGCATCAAAGCCGTACCTGCGGATCGGCTGCAAAGTAACCTCTGCGGCCAATTCTGGATTGTAGCACAGCTTTAGAAAGTCGCCCGCTTGCGCCCGGGTCGCGCGGTATTCTGGCAGATAGCGCCCGGCCTGCCGCATCATCCAGATGGGCGGGGTGGGCAGGATCTCTCCCTTAAGCGCGCGCAGGATCAGTTTTGTCATAGCAACCTCCGGTGCCAGTGACGTCACCCACCCGGCGCTGCGAGTCAAGGTTTGGCACGCGCAGAACTGGTTGAAAGGCGCAAGTGTCGCGGTTAAACCAGCACGATGAGCCATTTCATACCCACACCAGTCCCTACCCCAGAACACCCCTTTCGCATTGGCACGCGTGGATCACCCCTCGCGTTGGCCCAAGCGCACGAAACCCGCGACCGTTTGGCCGAAGCATTTGCTCTGCCCGCGGATGTCTTTGCCATTGTGGTGATCAAGGTGACGGGCGACCAGATCCTTGACAAGGCGCTGAAAGAGATTGGCGGCAAGGGTTTGTTCACGCGGGAGATTGAAGACGCCTTGCTGGCGGGGAATATCGACATTGCCGTGCATTCGATGAAGGACATGCCGACGCGCCAACCGCAGGGGCTGACGCTCGATTGCTTTTTGCCGCGTGAAGACGTGCGCGATGCTTTTGTGTCAGATGAATTTGGCATGCTGGTCGATCTGCCCCACGGTGCGGTTGTAGGGTCGTCGTCGCTGCGCAGGCGAGCGCAAATCGCACACCGGCGGCCAGATTTGCGCCTGGTCGAATTTCGCGGCAACGTGCAAACGCGGATGAAAAAACTGCACGACGGTGTTGCTGCTGCGACCTTTTTGGCGATGGCCGGGCTTAACCGGCTGGGACTTGCGCATGTGGCGCGGTCGGCGATTGCACCAGAAGAGATGCTACCTGCCGTGGCCCAAGGCGCGATTGGCATTGAAAGGCGCAGTTCCGACCTGCGGGCCGAGGCGATGTTGGCGGCAATCCATCATGGCCCGACCGGGCAACGGCTTACAGCAGAACGGGCTTTTTTGACCCAGTTGGACGGCAGTTGCGAAACCCCGATTGCGGGATTGGCGGTGCTAGAGGGGTCTAACCTTTGGCTGCGCGGCGAGGTTTTGCAACCAGACGGCGCGCGCGTGATCACAGGCGACCGACGCGGCCCCGTCGCTGACGGTGCCGCAATGGGCGTTGATTTGGCGAACCAGCTGTTGGGCAGCACGGGACCCGGCTTCTTTGACTGGAAGGTATAGTCGCGCGAGGATTACTGCGCGGCGCGCGGCATCAACCACTGATGCCGGTCAGCAAAATAAAGCCCCAAAGCGCCCAGAATTGTGATCGCCGCCCCTATAAAGGCCACGGTTTGATATCCGCCGATCGCTGTACCTAGGGCAAATGCCCCCGCCGCCAAGACATCTGCCACAAGTTTTTGCAACGCGAGCATCGCACTCGCCGCACCGGGCCGGTCGCGCAGCAAGTCCTGATAATAGCTGATCGGCAGGCTGATCACCGCAGTCCCCGCGACGCCCGCAATCAAAGTGCCCAGCCACAACCAATTGGTATCGGTCCAGACCGGCATCATCAGCAAATGCACGGTATAAAGTCCGCCTCCGATTGCGATCAGGCTGGCGCGCGAAATATGGGGCAAAAGCCGCGGCATAAGTAATAGGCAGGGCACCTCCCATCCCGCGACCATTCCGACATACAGTGCCACATCACTGGCACCACGCAGGGGCGAGGCATCAAAGATCAGCGAAATCAGCACGAAATACAAAATACCTGACGCCATGATCGCGCCCAAAAACAACAGTCTGACCATCACATGTGGCCGCGCGATTTCGGTCAGGGCGGCACGCATGTTCAGCCCCGCAGGCACGTCGGACCACCCCGACGCACCCACCCTTGGCCAACCAAACCGCATCAAAAGCACCAGTCCCAAAGCGGCTAGAGCTGCAGAGACATATACGCTCATGACATTCGCGCCTACGCCAAAGGCCCATGTCCAATAGATCAGCATCGCGAGAAAGCTGATCGACATCGCTGCCCGAATAACTGACAAAATCGAGTCCTTGGGGGCCGACACTTGGGTGCTGGCCAACTGGGCCAGCGCGAAAACCTGCCCAAACAAGCTTGACGCGATCGGCAGCAAAATGCCGTGACAGATGATCAGCGTCACAGGTGATGGAAACACCATCATCGCAACAGTTCCGATCAACGCGGCAAAGGCGGTCACAATTGCGATCAAGCGGCGATTGCCACGTTGATCGCCGATGATCCCGATAACCACAGCAGAGGTCACCGCCAACACAGATGCCAGCACCAGCACCATTGCAAACGCGGGTTCCGACAAGCCAATCCCTTCAATCGCGATCAAAGATTGATAGGGATAAATTGAGGCGTTCAGCACCCCCAATGCCAGCATCGCGAACCCGGCCAGACGCAGTGCGGGATTGTTCAGAACGGGCGCAAAAAGGGTCAAGATTCAATCATCTTTCCGGAATCACTTTTCCTGGGTTCATCATGTTTGATGCGTCGAGCGCCGCCTTCACGCTACGCATCACATCTAGCGCAACCGGGTCCTTGCGCCGCTTCATCGAGTTCAGTTTCAGCAAACCCACCCCATGCTCGGCCGAGAATGATCCGTGCAGCGCCTGTACTTCGTCTTCCACAGCCTCAACCACTGCGTCATAAAGCGCGGGGTCTTCACGCGATGGATAGACCGAAAAATGCAAGTTGCCGTCACCCAGATGTGCCACCAATAGATTTTGCGCCCCCGCATCCAGTTGCGGCAAACGCAGCGTGATGCGTTCCAAAAACTGAGCGATCTTGTCTGTCGGCAAACAAATATCGGTATCGATTGACGGTTGGACCGCCTGCATAATCTCGGCCGCAGATTCGCGTCTGTGCCACATCGCGAGGCGCTGTGCATCGGTTTGGGCGATCTCGGCGTCCAACACAGTTCCCTCTTCCAGCATCTGGGCCAGTGCGTTTTCCAACAATGCGACCAAGGGTATACTACCGTCGTCATTTGGCGTCGCATCATCTGGGCGCACGGCCCCCAGTTCCACAAGAATATTGACGGCTTGAATTGGTTCAAAGGGTTGACGGATGTCTGGCCGGATCTTCTGCAACCGCCGCATATAGCTGTCTGGCATGAATTCAAACGCCTCGACCATCCCACCTGACGCTGCTTGCAAACGGTTCAACAACACCAGCGCATCGGGCAGCGACCGCACGGCCAGTGTCGCCGTGGCATAGGCGCGCGGTTTCGGCACCAGCTTCATCACCGCGGCAGTGATCACCCCCAAGGTGCCCTCTGCCCCAATAAACAGCTGTTTCAGATCGTAACCAGAGTTGTCTTTGTGCAACTCGCTCATCAAGTTCAGCACGCGTCCGTCGGCCAAAACCACCTCTAAGCCAAGGCACAGCGCGCGGGTGGACCCATAGCGCAGCACGTTGGACCCGCCGGCGTTGGTCGACAACACCCCGCCGATCATGGCCGACCCCCGCGCCCCAAACCACAGCGGAAAGTAAAGATCGAGTTTCTCGGCCGCGTCATGCAAGGTTGATAAGATCACCCCCGCCTCGACAATTGCTATACGGGCATCGGCGCGAATTTCTCGGATCTGGTTCAACCGTTCAACCGACAACATCATGCCGCCATCGGTATAAGCCGCACCCGTGATCCCTGTCAGCCCCGATACTGGAACGACGGTCATCTGGTGGCAGGCGGCAATCTGCAGCACCAAGGACACCTCGGCTGTGTTGGCCGGGCGCACCACAACGGATGGATTGGCCGTGTAATGGGTGGTCCAATCGCGCCGATATTTTGCAAGAGCATCGCCTTGCAAAACGTGATCGGCGCCGATGGCCGCGCAAAGATCAGATATCAATGTCATGGCAAACCGTTGGTTGTTTGCAGCGTTGTTCACCCGTTAGGCGTCTTGCGCAAGAGGCCTTTGGTCAGTTCGCCACTTTGGTCAAAAGTTCAAGCACTTGGGGCCCAAGGTTTTCGACGATCGCCGCCACTCCTGCTGGATTTGGGTGCAAACCATCGGCTTGTAAAAAGCCGCGTGCGGCGACCGGATCATCCCCCAACCCCGCAAAAAATGACGGGGCAAGCAGGGTTTTATACGTCTGGGCAAGCTCGGGGTAAATTGCATCAAAACTGGATTTGTAATCCGGCCCATAATTGCCCGGCGCTTGCATTCCGATCAGCAACACAGGCAAACCGCGCCCAGTTGCGGATTTTAGGATCGCGTCAAGATTGGCGCGGCTGGCCGCAGGATCGATCCCACGCAACAAATCATTGCCGCCCAAAGTAACGATCAGCGCACCAACATCAGGGGTCAAAGTCCAATCGAGTCTTGCGGCCCCACCAGCCGTCGTATCGCCCGACACCCCCGCGTTCATCACCACCACTTCCGCGCCTTTGGCTTGCAACCATGCTTGCAATTGCGGCACAAACCCCTCTGCTGGGGCCAGACCGTAGCCTGCGGTCAAGCTGTCACCAAGGGCAGCAATGGTCACTTGTTCGGCATGCGCAGGCAAAATCAGCAAAAACATCGCTATCGCGCCATTGCGAATGGCGCGTAACGCCGCATATGTGAAGGAAATACACGAAGGGGCTGTCATGAATAATCCGGTTTTGGCGTTGGAAGATGTGCGATTGACCTTGGCGGGAAATGCAGGACCCGTCGAGATTTTGAAAGGCATAACGCTAAACGTCGCCAAGGGCGAGACGCTTGGGCTGGTTGGGCCGTCAGGTTCGGGCAAATCTTCGTTACTGATGCTGATGGGCGGGCTAGAACGCGCAACCAGCGGACGGGTGCAGGCCCTTGATCAGGATTTGACCGCTTTGGACGAAGATGGACTTGCGCGCTTTCGTCGGGGGCGCATGGGGGTGGTGTTTCAAAACTTTCATTTGATCCCGTCAATGACCGCCTTGGAAAACGTGGCAGTTCCTTTGGAGATTATGGGGGCAGAAGACGCCTTTGGCCGCGCTGAGGCGGAATTGGTGGCCGTGGGCCTGGGCGCGCGCATCCACCACTACCCCGCACAGCTGTCAGGGGGCGAACAACAACGGGTGGCACTGGCACGCGCAGCAGCACCCCGGCCCGCGATTTTCCTGGCCGATGAACCCACGGGCAACCTTGACGGGGTCAACGGCAGTGCAATCATGGATTTGATCTTTGCCACGGGGCGACCTTGGTGATGGTCACCCATGCCGCAGACTTGGCGGCACGGTGTGACCGCGTGATCCGGTTGGCCGATGGTCAGATTGTACAGGCAGCATCATGAGCAAGCCTTCAAATTGGCGTTTGGCTGCGCGCATGGCTGCGCGCGAATTGCGTGGGGGGATAAAAGGTTTCGGCGTGCTTTTGGCCTGCCTTGCCTTGGGTGTGGCCGCGATTGCCGCGGTTGGCATGGTACGCGCGGCCATTGAACAAGGCCTGACCGACCAAGGTGCGATCCTGCTGGGTGGCGACGCTCAGGTTGAATTCACCTACAGAACCGCCAACGCGGAAGAGCGTGCTTGGATCGAAAGCATTTCTGATCAGGTGTCCGAGATCATAGATTTTCGGTCGATGATTGTGGTGGGGACAGGTGACGCAGAAACCCGCGCGTTGACCCAAGTAAAGGCGGTAGACGGGGCGTATCCGCTGCTGGGTACATTGGCCTTGGCCGAGGGGACCTTGCCACAGGCGCTATCAGGTTCAGATGGGCTACCGGGTGCCGTAATGGACAAGGTTTTGGTCGATCAGTTGGGTCTTACCATCGGCGACCAATTTCGGTTGGGAACCCAGGACTTTGCACTGGGTGGGGTGATTTTGCGCGAACCTGATGCGTCAAACGGCGGGTTTGCTTTGGCACCCCGGTTGATCGTGATGACAGCGGATTTGGCGAACTCTGGATTGATCGGGCCTGGCACAGTGTTCGACAGTGCTTACCGCATGATCCTGCCCAAAGGCACAGATATGGAAGCGCTGAAGATCATCGCAGAAAAGGCCTACCGCGAACAGGGTCTGCGTTGGTCGGACAGCCGCAGTGCCGCCCCGGGTGTAGAGCGTTTTGTGGAACGGATCGGGTCTTTCCTTGTGTTGGTAGGATTGGCAGGCTTGGCGGTAGGTGGCGTGGGCGTTGCATCGGCCGTTCGTGCCTATCTAGATGGCAAAATCTCTACGATCGCCACGTTGCGAAGCCTTGGCGCTGAAGGCCAGTTGATCTTTCGCACCTATCTGCTGCAAATCGCCGTGCTTTCGGTGATTGGCGTGGCCATTGGTCTGATCATCGGCGCCGGGGTTCCGGTTGCCCTGTCAGGGCCAATCGAGGCAGCATTACCGTTTCCTGCGGAGATTGGTTTTTATCCAAAACCGATCATTGAGGCGGCGTTTTACGGCATCGTTTCGGCGTTCCTGTTCGCGCTTTGGCCACTCGCACGCAGCGAACAAGTCCGTGCGGCGGCGCTTTACCGTGGCGAAACCGGGTCTGGTTTGCCGCGCCGTCAGCATTTGATCACCATCGGCCTGTTGGTTTTCCTGTTGGTCGGGGGCGCGGTTGTGTTGTCTGGCGTGGCGACGCTTGCGCTTTACACTGCGGGCGGGGTCGTGGCGGCCTTGGGCGTTCTGGCAATGGCCGCATGGTGTCTGACGCGCGCCGCAAGACGGCTGGCGCGGCTGCGCATATTGCGCGGGTCGGTGGCATGGCGTTTGGCGCTAGCCTCTATCGGCGCGCCAAGGTCTGAAGCGGTTCAAGTGGTTCTGGCGCTGGGGCTTGGCCTGACTGTCCTCGCGTCAGTTGGACAGATCGAGTCCAACCTGCGGGCTGCGATTTCTCGTGATTTACCAACGCGGGCACCATCGTTCTTTTTTGTCGATATCCAGAATGATCAGATCGACGGGTTTCGCGCCAAGCTGGCCGAAAATGACCAAGTGAGCAAAGTCGAAAGCGCACCGATGCTGCGCGGCGTGGTCACCTTGATCAATGGGCGTGATGCGCGCGAGGTTGCGGGCAATCATTGGGTGGTCATGGGGGACCGCGGCCTGACCTATTCGGCCACAAAACCCGAAGGAACGACCCTGACCGAGGGGGTCTGGTGGCCGCAGGATTACTCCGGACCGCCGCAAGTGTCATTCGCCGCAGAAGAGGCCGAAGAGATGGGCCTGAAACTGGGCGACAAAATCACCATGAACATTCTGGGTCGGGATATTGAGGCCGAGATTACCAGCTTTCGGGTGGTTGACTTTTCCAACGCCGGGATGGGGTTTGTGATGTCGATGAACCCAAGCGCGATTGCGGGTGCGCCGCATACCCATATTGCCACAGTCTATGCAACCGAGGCTGCAGAGGCCGCGATCCTGCGCGATATGTCGCGCGCTTACCCGAATATCACGGCGATTGGCATCAAGGCCGCAATAGGCCGGGTGAGCGAGGCGCTTGGCGCGATTGCCCAAGCGACAACGCTTGCCGCTATGGCCACACTTCTGACTGGGTTTGTGGTTCTGATTGGTGCGGCCGCAGCGGGTGAGCGCGCGCGGCGCTATGAAGCGGCAGTCTTGAAGGTGCTGGGTGCGTCGCGGGCGCGAATACTTGTGAGCTTTGCTGTGCGGGCTGCATTGACCGGCGCTGCGGCGGGTTTGGTCGCGATCCTTGCCGGCGCGGCTGGTGGATGGGCAGTTCTGACCTTTGTGATGGAAAGCCCGTACCAGTTTGAATGGAAATCGGCGGTCGCGATCGTGTTCGGTGGAATTCTCGCGACTCTGCTGGCAGGTCTGGTCTTTGCTTGGCGCCCCTTGGCCGCACGTCCAGCACAGGTTTTGCGCAGCGCCGAGTGAGAATGGCTGGCGAAACCAGCCGCGCACAAGGGCATCGAGCCCCTGTGCGCGGCGTTGCCACGGTAGGGTGAGCCACCTTTGGTCAAATTCGTGGCGTTTTAACGCTAATCGAAGGTTCCGGTTACGCGCCCTAGCAACATGAAAGCCCGAGCGGTTCGAGTATCGGACAGGTCCGACAAATCAGCATCAGACGCATTGCGTTCAAACTCTGCAAATGTCTTGTCGAACGTGCGCAGAAAATGGTGGGCCGCATCGCGGAAAACTGGGTCTTCGCGCATGCGGCCAGCGGTCAGTGCAAGGCTGGACCGGTCACGCACTCCGCCAAGGGCAGCAATTGTGCGCCCCCGCTCACCCGCGGCAAATTTGCGCCATAGCTCTGCTCGGGCGCGGTCAGGCTTCAGGTCATCCATATAGATGCCTTCCTGACTGAGCAGGGTCAGCACGTCTTGTGCAGCACGGATCAGTTTGGCAACGGTGCGGTCCTCTAGCGCCAGACGCAGCGCGCGAAAGCCTGCTTTGTCATCGGCGTTTTCAGGAAATTGCAATGCCCGGACAAAATCCTGCAATGACAGAGGCGCACGAAGATCCTCGGCCGGGGTGCCTAGCGCAAGGACCGGCTGTTCCATGTCGTCGGATTGCGGCGCGGGGGCCAATAGGGCAGCCTTGCGGTCAGCAGAGGGCACCGTCAGCGCATTGTCGCGGCGCGAAGCAAAGCTGGCCAAGGTGGTTTCAGTATGCCGGGCAGTCGCTGCAATTTCATCGATCTTGCGTTCGACCGAGGGCTTTATTGCGCCACTTGCAGACTGGTTCGACAAATACGCCTGCCTCATCGCGTCAACACTTGCCTGCAATCGTTGCGCCTCTGTCCGAAGGGCACGCACCGAACGCAAGGTGGTCACTGATGCCCAAATCAAAGCAAGCGGCAAAAACACAACCAACAGGGTCAGAACCAGCCCCAATGAGCCTGTTTCCTGTGAGCCAGACCAAAGATAGGTCACCACAGCAGTGACCCAAACGACACAAAGTGCGACGGCCACCCATTCGCTGCGCGAAAGGCCATTCAGCGCGTCTGCCAAAGGGGGCAGCGTGTTGGGGCCATTGGTGCGGCCGGACGGGGAATGGCGTTCTGTCATGTGTTGTGTCCCCGAGTGGGGGCTCTTTCTAGAGTCAAATCAGTGGTTGCATCAGCTGATGCGCGGGACCACGACAAATCAGATAAATCGAACGCTCAGGATCTCATATCCGCGATCACCGCCGGGGGTTTTCACCTCGACACTGTCGCCTTCCTCTTTGCCGATCAGGGCGCGGGCCAAGGGCGAGCGGATGTTCAACATCCCGTTCTCGATATCAGCCTCGGGCTCTCCGACGATTTGATAGGTCTTTTTCTCATCTGTGTCTTCGTCAACCAAGGTGACTGTGGCCCCAAATTTGATGGCACCGGACAGCTTCGTCGGATCAATCACTTCGGCCAACGAAATGATCGCCTCAAGTTCCTTGATTCGGCCCTCGATAAAGCTCTGTTTTTCGCGCGCGGAATGATATTCGGCGTTTTCGGACAGATCGCCATGTTCGCGTGCCTCGGCAATCGCACGGATAATTGCCGGGCGTTCCACCGATTTCAACACTTTCAACTCTTCGTCCAGCGCGGTGAAGCCCGCGCGCGTCATCGGGATTTTTTCCATTGGCCTTTTCACGCAAATGACAAGGCCACGGACCCACGACGGGACCATGACCTATAACTACACATATCCGTAACTGAACCGAGGCGAGGGCAGATTGCAAGGGGGCATGGCGCGAAAAGGCAAAACCCGTCGCATCAAGCGAAGAAAATTGCGCAGCAAGCCGACAAAAGAGGTGGGAAGTTGCGTCACAAGTTGACCTTATAACGCCCATCGGGCAATGACGCAGCAGAGTTTCGGACCAATCGAGCCAGACCAAGGAGACTACCGATGAACCAGCAAATCGTGCGCGAGCAGATGGAATACGACGTGGTGATCGTGGGCGCGGGGCCCGCGGGTCTGTCTGCGGCGATCCGTCTGAAACAGCTGGATGCCAACCTTTCGGTCGTTGTGCTGGAAAAAGGGTCCGAGGTCGGCGCGCATATCTTGTCGGGTGCGGTTCTTGACCCTGTCGGGCTGGATGCGTTGATCCCGGATTGGAAAGCCAAAGGTGCGCCGATCAAAACCGAGGTCAAGGAAGACAACTTTTACATCCTTGGCCCCGCCGGGCAGATCCGCATCCCCAACTTTCCCATGCCACCCCTGATGAACAATCACGGCAACTACATTGTCTCTATGGCCAATGTCTGCCGCTGGATGGCCGGGCAAGCCGAAGAACTGGGGGTGGAGATTTTCCCCGGCATGGCGTGTTCAGAACTGGTTTACGGTGATGCGGGCGAAGTGCGCGGCGTGGTCGCAGGTGAATTCGGTCGCAACGCCGATGGAACTCCGGGTCCGAACTACGAACCGGGGATGGCGCTGCTTGGCAAATACGTCTTCTTGTCAGAAGGCGTTCGCGGGTCGTTGTCCAAGGAAGTGATGGCGAAATACGAACTGTCCAAAGGTCATTGCCCCCAGAAATTCGGCCTTGGCATGAAAGAGATCTGGGAGATTGACCCCGCAAAGCACAAACTGGGCACCGTAACCCACACCATGGGTTGGCCGCTTGGGTCGAATGCGGGCGGCGGATCGTTCATCTATCATCTTGAAAACAATCAGGTCTATGTGGGATTTGTCGTTCACCTGAACTATAAGAACCCGCATCTTTATCCTTACATGGAATTCCAACGCTTCAAGCATCACCCGATGGTGGCTGACCTTTTGAAGGGTGGCAAACGGGTGGCTTACGGCGCGCGCGCAATTTCTGAAGGCGGCATTCAGTCTATTCCCAAGATGGTGGCACCGGGCGTGGCGCTGCTGGGTTGTTCTGCGGGTCTGGTAAACGTGCCTCGTATCAAGGGCAACCACAACGCCATGCTGTCAGGGATTGCCGCAGCAGAAGCTGCCCATGCCGCCTTGGCCGCTGGCCGTTCAGGTGACGAATTAACGGCCTATGAGGCAACAGTACGCGGGGGTGCCATCGGCAAAGACCTGCATAAAGTGCGCAATGTGAAACCGCTTTGGTCGCGCTTTGGCCTTGTCGCCTCGCTTTTGGGCGGCGGCATAAGCATGTGGGCCAGCACACTCGGACTCGGCCTGTTCACCCTGCGCCACAAGAAATCTGACGCGGCCGCGACAGAGCCTGCGATCAAGCACCAACCGATTGACTATCCAAAACCCGATGGCGTTTTGTCGTTTGACCGCCTGACCAACGTGGCATTTTCGTTCACCAACCATGATGAAAATCAGCCTGCGCACCTAAAGTTAAAGGATGCGTCGGTGCCCATTTTGGTCAATTTGCCGAAATACGCTGAACCCGCCCAGCGGTATTGCCCCGCGGGTGTCTATGAAGTGATCGCAGAACCCGGCAAGGAACCGCGTTTTCAGATCAATTTCCAAAACTGCGTGCATTGCAAAACCTGTGACATCAAGGACCCGTCGCAGAACATCACATGGACAACGCCGATGGGTGGTGGCGGACCGAACTATCCGAACATGTAAAGCCTACGCGTCGCTGGACACTTCTGCGCGAGAAGTTGCGGGTCGGGGCATGAAACACCCCGGCCCGCATTGCGTCCGCGCTTGGGGCGCACTACCTTGCATGCAACCGCTTTAGGAGCCGTGCGCATGCCCCTTTCTTTCCAGTCTTTTCCCAAACCCGTCGTTCTTGTCTGTGCCATCGCGCTAGGCATGTCGCAGGCCACGGCAGGGCTTGGGCAAAGTCAGGAAGATGCGGGTGCCTATCTGTCGGGACGGGCTGCCCTGCGTGCCACAGATTATCAGGATGCAGCGGCATGGTTTGCGCGCGCCATGCTGGCAGATGCCAAAAACCCGCTGTTGCTGGAAGGTGCAGTCCTGGCCAATCTTGGCATCGGAGAGCTTGACCCAGCTGCACAGGCTGGCAAACGTCTGTTGTCATTGGATCCCAAAAACGGCGCAGGCGCGCTGGCTGAATTTGCCCAAGCGGCGCGTGACGGGGACTTCACCGTAATTCTTGATGGATTTGCCGCTGAAAAATCCATGGGACCACTGCTGGATGACCTGATCAAGGCTTGGGCGCAATTGGGCGCAGGCTCGATGGCTGATGCGATTGCAAGCTTTGACACCCTTGCCAAAACCAAAGGATTTGAGGCGTTTGGCCTATATCATAAGGCTTTGGCACTTGCCTCGGCGGGTGATTTTGGCGGTGCCGAGGAGATATTGTCAGGGAAAGCTGCAGGCGAGATTAACCTGTTGCGCCGTGGGATCGTGGCGCGCGCGCAGATCCTTAGCCAACTTGAACGCAACCCTGATGCCATTGCGATGCTGGATCAGGTTTTCCCTATCGGCACTGATCTGGAAATCGACGACTTGCGCCGCAGACTCGCGGCCGGAGAGCCGATTGCCTTTGACATCGCCCGAGATGCCAAGGAAGGCATCTCTGAAAGCTTCTTTTCCGTTGCGATGGGACTTAGCAGCGGCGAAGACAACCCCAACACCCTAATTTATGCCCGCATCGCGGGCCAACTGCGCCCCGACAATGCCGATGCAACCCTGCTGACGGCAGAGCTGCTGGAACGCCAAGGGCAGTACCTTGCCGCTGCAGACGCGTTTGCCGCGATCCCCGCAAATCATCCGCTGTTCAACCTTGCCGAAATTGGCCGTGCCGATGCGACCTATGCAGCGGGCAACAAAGAAGGCTCGTTAGAGATCCTGCGCAGCCTTGCGCGCAGTCATGGGCAATTGATCAACGTGCAAATCGCGCTCGCAAACGGCCTCCGCCGGGCCGAGGCGTTCAAAGAGGCCATCGGTGCCTATGACACGGCCATCTCAATGCTGCCTGGGGACGCACCTGGAAATTGGGCGCTCTATTACTCTCGTGGCATCAGCCATGAACGGGCCGGTGATTTCCCCAACGCCGAGGCGGATTTGCGCAAAGCTTTGGCACTGAACCCGGACCAGCCCCAAGTTTTGAACTATCTGGGCTACACCTTTGTCGACCGGGGCGAAAATCTGACAGAGGCTTTGGGCATGATAGAGCGCGCTGTCGCGGGGCAGCCGGACTCTGGCTATATTATCGACAGTCTGGCTTGGGCCTATTTCCGTCTGGGTCGCTATCAAGATGCCTTGGCACCGATGGAGCAGGCGTCGCTTCTGGAGCCGGTTGATCCGATCGTCACCGACCATTTGGGTGATATCTACTGGGCCGTCGGACGCACCCGTGAAGCGCAGTTTCAATGGAGCCGCGCCCTATCCTTTGAACCCGTCGAAAAGGATGCCGCCCGCATCCGGCTAAAGCTAGAGATCGGGCTGGATGCTGTTTTGGCCCAAGAGGGGGCAAAACCGTTGATGTCGGTTGAGACGACCCAGAATGGTGACTGAAACGGCGCTTGCCCGTGCCAAGGTAAACCTGTGCCTGCATGTGACCGGACAACGCGCCGACGGCTATCATCTGCTGGATTCATTGGTGGTTTTTGCAGGGACGGGTGATCAAATCACGGTCAGCCCTGCAGACAGGCTGTCGCTGCGCATCACCGGGCCTCAGGCGGCTAACCTGCCTGTCAGCGATGATAACCTCGTGCTGCGTGCGGCCCGGTTGTTTGGCGACCTTGGGGCGCAGATCACCTTGGACAAACATCTGCCAATCGCCTCTGGGATAGGCGGCGGGTCCGCAGATGCGGCGGCGACGCTGAAAGCACTCTCGCGGCTTTGGGGCCTGGAATTGCCCAACGCGGCGCAAGTCTTGGGTCTGGGTGCTGATGTACCGGTCTGTTTGGCGGGGCACAGCGCACGCATTCAAGGCGTTGGAGAGCAGGTCACCGAACTGCCCCACCCGCTCCCTACAGCATGGATGGTTTTGGTTAACCCCGGCGTCGCGGTGTCCACCCCCATGGTGTTTCGTGGTCTAGAAAACCGCAACAACGCGCCGATGCCAGCGCAACTGCCAAAGTTTACGGATCTAGCCGCCTTTGCCGCATTCCTTGCCGCCCAGCGCAATGATCTGGAACCGCCCGCACTGGCCATCGCGCCCATGATCGGCACCGTAAAACAGGCGCTGGCGGCGCAAAAGGGGTGCTATCTGGCGCGGATGTCAGGATCGGGGGCCACGTGCTTTGCCCTTTTTGCGACCGAATATGCGGCAAACATGGCGGCACAAACGATCACGCAGATGTACCCAAGCTGGTGGGTGCAATCGGCCTCGATGGTAGACTGATCAATTGATCCGGGCGACCACGTAATCGGCCAAATCTTCCAGCATTGTGCGCAAGGGGTGTGACGGAAACACCGCCAACGCCGCGCGCGCTTTGGCAGCCCAATCCAGTGCCACATCGCGCGCATCGCGCATCGCACCTTGACGCGCCATAATCGCTTTGGCCGCCTCTAGATCGCCCTCGGCTTGCTGACCTTTTTCGATCACTCGGACCCAGAACGCACGCTCTTCAGGCGTGGCCACGGCCAGTGCCTTGATCACAGGAAGCGTCAGCTTGCGTTCGCGGAAGTCATCACCCGTGTTCTTGCCGATAGAGGTGTCAGACCCTTCATAATCCAGCAAATCATCGACGATTTGAAATGCAATGCCCAAAGCGTCACCATAAGTGTACAACGCACGAACCTGCTCTTCAGCGACGCCCGCGATCACGCCACCCACCTCTGTCGCGGCCGAAAACAAAGCCGCGGTCTTGCCGCGCACAACCTGCAAATAGGTGGCCTCAGTGGTGGCAATGTCTTGCGCGGCGGTTAGTTGCAAAACTTCACCCTCGGCAATGGTGGCCGAGGCATTGGCTAAGATATCCAGAACCCGCAGGTTTCCGGTTTCGACCATCAATTGGAACGAGCGTGAGAAAAGGTAATCGCCCACCAGAACCGATGATTTATTGTCCCACAGCAGATTAGCTGTTGATCGGCCGCGACGGCGCTCTGATTGATCCACCACGTCATCGTGCAAAAGAGTGGCGGTGTGAATGAACTCAACTGTCGCCGCCAAATGAATGTGGAACGGTCCGTCATAGCCACACAAACGCGCTGCGGCCAAGGTCAGCATAGGGCGCAAACGTTTGCCGCCCGCATCGATCAAATGCGCCGTCACCTCTGGAATACGGGGCGCGTGTTCGCTGGCCATACGGGTGCGAATCATCAAATTGACGGCATCCATATCCGCCGCCAGCCACGCATTCAGACGATCATGTGGCTTTTGTGCTGCCGCGCCCAAACTCATCCCCAGCCCCACTTTGACTCCGCGCTCTTGGGCCCTTAGATTTGGCCCATGAAACTCTTGTTGCAAACCAATGACCCAACCATCATCGCCTTTGCCCAAGTGCTTCTTGATGGCGAGGGTATAGCCAGCTTTGTGCTGGACGTCCACACCAGCATCATGGAAGGCGGCATTGGGCTATTGCCGCGCCGCGTTATGGTCGCCGACGACGATTTTGATGACGCTGTTGTCGTTCTGACCGACAATGATATCGAAGTGGTGAAGTGATGTTTGGCGACGATGATTTGTCGCATGACGCATTTTTATGTGGCAAATTCAGGCTTTGGCAGCCGATCAGGGGCTACAGAGCGGCCACGGATCCGGTTTTGTTGGCGGCTGCTTGCGGGGCAAAGCCGGGGCAGTCGGTGCTTGATTTGGGATGCGGGGTGGGGGCTGCGTCGTTTTGTCTCGGTTCCCGGGTGGCGGGCCTGCGACATTTCGGGTTGGAGTTGCAAAGCGATTATGCCGCACTCGCGCGCAGAAACGCCATTGATACGGGCATAGCGCTTCAGGTGATCGAAGGTGACATACAGGCAATGCCCGCCGCGCTGCGGTTCGATTTCGACCATGTCATTGCCAACCCGCCCTATTATGCGGGTGGCAGTACGCCCTCTCCCATCGCGGGGCGGGCCACGGCGATGCAGGTCGATGCGCCCTTGGAAATGTGGGTAACGGCAGCGGCGCGGCGATTGTCGCCGGGAGGATGGCTGACGCTGATCTGCGGTGCAGACGGCCTGCCCGCTGTGCTGTCAGCTATGGGCACGAAACTGGGGTCAGCTTCGGTTTTGCCGCTGACCCCGCGCGATGGCCGCCCTGCCCTGCGGGTGATTTTGCGCGCTCGCAAGGGTGGACGTGCGGCATTTCGGTTATTGTCGCCACTGGTGATCCACCAAGGTTCCGCCCACGCGGGCGACCGCGAAAGCTATACACAGCGGGCAAATGCTGTCTTGCGCGGTGGTGAAAGCCTGGACTGGGCGTTCATGTAAAATTCTTATGACATTGCGCAGAAGATTTCGTGACAGACAGAGATTTTTGTGGTGCAATCAAGGGATCGGAACAAAGGATGGAGGACTTGAATGACTGTCGCTTCTCATATTACCGAACTCAAGAAAAAGCACGAACATTTGTCAGACGTTGTCGCAC
>JAAFIJ010000130.1:0-563 GCA_013298675.1 Rhodobacterales bacterium
TGGCATATCTCCGGCAAGGATCAGGACGCCGCAACCGTCCACGGCACGCAAAAGCCGGTCGAGTGCATGCGCCGTCCGATGCTGAACAACTCCAGCCCGGGTCAGGCAGTATATGAACCCTTCTTGGGATCCGGCACCACGTTGATCGCGGCGGAAACCACCGGGCGTGTCTGCTTCGGGATCGAATTGAACCCGGCCCATGTCGATGTGGCCATCGAGCGCTGGCAGCAGTTCACCGGCGCCAACGCTGTCCTGGCGGACACCGGCGAGACCTTTGCCGACCTGAAGGCCAAGAGGCTGGCGGCATGAACGAGCCCCTTTCGCCCAAGCAGATCGAATACTGGCCGCTGGCCCAGCTGAAACCATACGCCCGCAACGCCAAAAGCCACGACGCCAACCAAGTGGCCAAGATCGCGGCCAGCATGGCCGAGTTCGGCTGGACCGTGCCGGTGTTGGTTGCTTCCGACGGCGAGTTGATCTCGGGCCACGGTCGTATTATGGCGGCGGCGCATCTCGGGTTGGCCGAAGTTCCGGTCATTGTCCTGGGTCATCTGACCGAAGCC
>JAAFIJ010000130.1:573-7368 GCA_013298675.1 Rhodobacterales bacterium
AGCCCAGCGCCGGGCGTATCGCATTGCCGGCAACAAGTTGACGGAACTGGGCGGCTGGGATGATGCCTTGCTGCTGCAGGAATTGCAGGCGCTGCTGGCCGAGGATTTCGACCTCGGGCTGATCGGGATCCCCGAGGATGAACTGGATGCGCTGTTGGCCGATACCGACGACCGCCGGGCGATTTCTGACGACGCGGCAGATGCCATTCCCGAGGCCCCGGCCGAACCGACTACCTGCCCCGGGGATATCTGGCAACTCGGGCAGCACCGTCTCTGCTGCGGCGATGCCACCGATCCGGTCGCCATCGGCAGGCTGATGCAGAATGAGGCGGCCACGTTGATGTTCACCTCGCCACCTTATGCCCAACAGCGCGACTACGGCGCGGCCAAGGAAAGGGTCGGCGATTGGGATGCGCTGATGCAGGGAGTGTTCGCAGCCGCGCCAGTCACGGCCGAGGCGCAAGTCCTGGTTAACCTCGGCCTCGTGCACCGCGACAGCGAATGGCAGCCCTATTGGGAAGGATGGGTGGAATGGATGCGCAAATCTGGCTGGCGGCGCTTTGGCTGGTATGTGTGGGATCAGGGCCCGGGCCTGCCAGGCGACTGGAACGGTCGCCTGGCGCCGTCACACGAGTTCATTTTCCACTTCAACCGCAGCCCTCGCAAACCGCACAAAACCGTCCCGTCCAAACATGCGGGCGAAACCCTCGGCGGCGGTGGACTGCGCGGGGCCGACGGCACCGTGCATGCAAAGACCGGCACCGGCAACGCGATCCAGAGCCACCGCATCCCGGACTCTGTCTTCCGCATCATGCGGCACAAGGGCGGGTTGGGTGCGGCGGGATCGCATCCTGCGGTTTTTCCAGTGGCGCTTGTCGAAAGCGTTCTGACCGCATTCAGCGATCCGAATGACCTGATCTATGAGCCGTTCTGCGGCTCCGGCACCCAGATCGTCGCCGCCGAACGCGTCGGGCGGCGCTGCTTTGCAGTGGAACTGGACCCGGTGTATTGTGATGTCGCCGTGCGGCGGTGGGAAATGGCAACGGGAAGGGTTGCGATGCGGCAAGGTGATTGACCTCACAACACTGTTCATAATGCGTTTTCTTTTGCTGCGGTCATGTTAATCCCGCCTCGGCAAACCCTTTCTTTCAAGAGGCCCGATGCTCGATCATATCTTTCTGACTATTAGCGACCTGAGTCGTTCCGTCGCTTTTTATGAGGCGGTTCTACCGATCCTCGGAATTGTGGCACGCCATGACTATGACGGTCGGGAAGGCCCACCCGGTCACCCAGACCTGAAGGGATTTGGCGCAAATGGTCGCGTGTTCTTCTGGTTGCGCGAGGGAGCTCCGGCACCGCAAGCGGTTCACGTTGGTTTTGTGGCCCATTCCGAAGAGGAGGTCCGCGCCGCGTACATTGCCGCTCTTAACCAAGGTGCAAAGGAAATCCATCCGCCCGGCCCGCAGTTGCACTACGACTCGCGCTATTATGCCGTGCAATTGCAAGACCCTGACGGATACAGTCTGGAGTTCGTGTTCAAGAGCTGGCAGCACCCCGGCTGATCTAGCCGCGCTGGCCAAGCCGGTACACCCTGCCCCGCTCCTGTTCCTTGGCGGAAATCACGACCAGTCCCAGCTTCTTGCCCAAGGCTCCGGACATTGCACCTCTGGCGGTATGCGGCAACCAGCCCAAGGCGGCTGTAATGTCTGCCATCGTGGCCCCTTCGGGGGCCTGAAGCATCTCGATCAGCAGCGCCTGCTTGGTTCCGGTGCGCGGTGTCGATGGTCGTGCAACGGATTCCGCCATCGCGCGTTCGCGTATCGCCACCGCGGTCTTCACCACCACCGGCTCGATGCCGATGGCCAGCAGACCCGCGTCGGTGACCACCAGCGTAGTGCCGTGGCCGTCGCCAGTTTCGCGCCAAAGCGGTTCGCCCCGGCGCAAGTTGGCGTCGACCTCCTGCAGCCAGCCGCGATCAATCATCTTGGTCACCGCCATTTTGGCCGCCGCACCTGCCAACCCCTTCGGCAGTGGCAGGGCGATGTTGTCGGGGCGCTGGGCACCGGCGGTGAGGATGATGGTCTGGGTTTCGGTGAGTTTGGTCATAGCGTTCCCCTATTGGTCGTGAGTGGCAAGGAAGGTGGCGATGCGCGACAGCACATCGTTGTGACCGTTGGCATCCGCGCCAAGGATCACATCGCCATCATCGTCCCGCTCCGGATCGACGATCTCACGCAGCAGGACGATGGCGTCGTCGCATGCGGCCAGGCGTTCGGCCTCCCAAGCTGCGGTGATCGCGTCCTGTTCGATCTGGTGGCGCTGGGCCGGATCAAGCGGCATGACTGGCCTCCCATTTGGCGAAGTCGTCCGCCATGCCCATGCTTTCGGCAATCTTGCGCAGGATGCCGGGCGACTGGCCCTCCAAATCGGCGGCGAGTTTCGCCTCGGCCGCGAAGGTTTCGCGCGGCAGATGGTTCAGGCTGCCGTAATGGAGGCGCATCGACGCTTCGATCCCTGCAGGGTTCAATTTGGGCGCCAGTTCATGCAGCAGAGTCTGATAGGACATTGGGATCTCCTTGATCAGGCGCGCGGGAAGCGGGCCCTTCTACGCAACCAAGCCCCGCCATCGCGGGGCTTGGTCGGGGCGCTTCGGTGTCACTTTGCGAATTCGCCCTCGCTGAAGGCGCTGTCGGTGATCTGGCGCAGCAGGCTGGAATAGTGGTTCAGCGTGCCAACATCGCCCCAGTGGATCGCGTCCGGGTCAGTGTTGAAATGGTCAGCGCTGAGGGTCTGGATGCGCGCCAGCATGTCGTCGATCCGACGTTTGGTGGCGAGGAAAGACTCGAGGGCTTTTTCGTTCGGGGCGGTGGCGCGGCGGGTTGTCATGGCGGAATCTCCTGTTCAGCGGGTGGCAGCTTGGCCAGCGGCGAAGGCCGCTTCCAGCGCGGCGCGGATCGACCAGACCGCCACATCGTGGAAGTCGAGGCCGTCGCTGTTGCGGGTTTCCAGCGTCTCGATGTGGAAATGCTTGGCGGCGACCTCCAGCAGCAGGGCCTCGCTGGGGGCTTTGGCGGGGGTTGCGGGTTTGGCGGTCATGGCTTGATCTCCGGGGGTGAGTTGCATCGATTTCCTGCAACCAGAATCGCTCTTGTCCGGAGTGTAATCAACTGAATAACAAGCAATAACATTGCTTTAGGTGAGATAACGCCGCGATGGACGGGATGAGTGAGCGGGAATATTCCAGCCATTCCGGGCTGTCGCGCGGGGCGATCCAGAAGGCCCGCAAGGCCGGGCGGCTGGTTGTTTTCGGCGATGGGACAATCAATGCGGCGGCGTCAGATGCGCGTCGATCAGAGATGACGGACCCGGACCAGCAACGGCGCAGCACGGGTGGCGGCGACAGTGGCTTTTCGGGGCCCGCCGACAGTTCGTCCTATCTGAAAGCCCGCACGGCGCTGACCGTCTACCAGGCGCAGGAACGCCAGCTGGCGATCCAGAAGAAGAAGGGCACGCTGGTCGACCGGGCGCGGGCGGAGGCGTTGGTGTTCCGCCTGGCGCGGCACGAACGGGACGTCTGGGTGACATGGCCCGCCCGGGTGGCGGCGCTGATGGCGGCCGAAGTGGCAGCGGAGGTGGAGAAACAGACAAACAAACCGGTGATGATCGAGGCCGCGATCCTGCAAAGGGTGCTGGAAACCCATGTCAGAGAACAGCTCGCAGCCCTCGCCGACCTCCGAGTCTCCTTGGGGTGAAGACGACGATCTGACCGCCGATCTCGACCTCGGCTTTGACGGGGCTGAGGATATCCTGCGCACCTGGCGCCGGGGCATGCGGCCTGACCCGGACCTGACGGTGTCGGAATGGGCGGATCAGCATCGCTGGCTGTCGTCGCGTGCCAGCGCCGAACCCGGGCGCTACCGGACGGCGCGGACGCCTTACTTGCGCGAAATCATGGATGCGCTTTCGCCCCGCCACCCGGCCCAGCGCATATCGTTCATGAAGGCGGCGCAGGTCGGGGCCACGGAGGCAGGCAACAACTGGATCGGCTTCGTCATTCACCACGCGCCCGGTCCGATGCTGGCAGTGCTGCCGACGGTCGAGATGGCGAAGCGCACTTCGCGTGGGCGGCTCGATCCGCTGATCGCGGACAGTCCGGCCTTGCGCGAACGGGTCAATCCGGCCCGGTCGCGCGATGCTGGCAACTCGATGCTGTCCAAGGAATTCCCGGGCGGCATCCTGGTGCTGACCGGGGCGAATTCGGCCACGGGCCTGCGCTCGATGCCCGCGCGCTACATCTTTCTCGACGAGGTTGACGCCTATCCGGCCTCCGCGGACGAGGAAGGCGATCCCGTCACCTTGGCCGAGGCACGCACCACGACCTTCTCGCATCGGCGCAAGGTCTTCATGGTCTCGACGCCGACAATCCGGGGCATCAGCCGGATCGAGCGCGAGTTCGAGGCCAGCGACCAGCGGCGTTTCTTCGTGCCCTGCCCGCATTGCGGCGCGATGCAGTGGCTGCAGTTTGAACGCCTGCGCTGGGCGAAGGGCCAGCCCGAAACGGCAACTTATGCCTGCGAAGGTTGTGAGAAGCCCATCGCCGAGCATTACAAAACTTCGATGCTGGAACAAGGTGAATGGCGGGCAACGGCCACTTCGGTCGATCCGCATTCCATCGGGTTCCACATCTCGGCCCTCTACTCACCGATGGGGTGGAAAAGCTGGGCCCAGATCGCGCGGGACTGGCTTGCGGCGCAGGGTTCGGACGAGATGCTGCGCGCGGCGCGCAACACCCTGCTGGGCGAAACGTGGGTGGAATCTGGCGATGCGCCGGAATGGCAGCGCCTGGCAGATCGCCGTGAGGTCTTCACCGCGACCGTGCCGCATCTCGGGTTGTTCCTGACCGCCGGGGCGGATGTGCAGAAAGACAGGATCGAGGTCGACGTCTGGGCCTGGGGCCGGGGTTTGGAGTCCTGGCTGGTGGAACACATCGTCATTCAGGGCGGCCCGGAGGATCCGGCGGCCTGGGACAAGCTGACGTCCCTCCTAGGGCGGACATGGACGCATGAGAGCGGGGCAGTGATGCAGCTGTCCAAGCTGGCCATCGACACCGGCTACGAGGCCCCGGCAGTCTACGCCTGGTCGCGGGCTGCGGGTTACGCGCAAGTCACGCCGATCAAGGGCGTGGAAAGCTTCAACCGGTCCACGCCGGTATCGGGGCCAACCTTTGTCGACGCCTCCATCGGTGGCAAACGCCTGCGGCGCGGCGCGCGGCTCTGGACCATCGCCGTTTCCACCTTCAAGGCAGAAACCTACCGCTTCCTGCGGTTGGAACGGCCCAGCGATGAAGATCGGGCGCTGGGTGTCTGCGATGCGGCTGGTACAATGCATCTGCCCGCTTGGGCTGACACCGAATGGCTGAAGCAGCTGGTAGCCGAACAGATGGTCACGGTGCGCAACAAGCGCGGCTTCGGCCATCAGGAATGGCAGAAGATGCGCGAACGCAACGAAGCGCTGGACTGCCGGGTCTATGCCCGGGCTGCGGCATGGATCCTCGGCGCCGACCGCTGGGACGAGGCGACATGGCGGTCGTTGGAAACCCAGGCGGGCGTTGAAACCAAGTTGATCGCCGCACCTGTAATCATCGAACCGACCGCGCCGACGGCTGGAACCGTGCTGACACCCCGCCGCCGCCGTTCGGGCGCGGTGACCCCGAAATACATGAGGTAGCGACAATGACTCTGGCAGAAATGCAGGCGCTGCTCAGCGCCCTCCTTGGCATGCGCTTCAGTGGCGTCCGGTCGATCGCCTATGACGGTCGCCAGATCAGCTATGGCTCGGACGCTGAGCTTGCGACGGCGATCTTCGATCTGGAACGGCGCATCGCAGCTGCCGACACCTCGGTGACGCGGTCGCAGGTGTCCCGGCCCTTCGCTTCGAAAGATCTATGATCATGGCAACGACCAATTGGCGGGCGCGTGTTGGCGCATGGGTCGGCGGCTTTGGCGTGCCCGGTGGCTTCGATGCCACTTCCGGCCAGCGCCGGTTGAAGGGCTTTGTCACCTCGCGCGCCCATGTCAATGCGCTGATCGCCGCCTCCGGGCCCGAGATGAACGCGAGGGCGCGCTGGCTGGTCCGCAACAACGGCTATGCCGCCAACGCCATCGAAAGCTGGGCGGCCAACGCCGTGGGCGATGGCATCAGCCCGAATTCCAGCATTGAACAGGCCTCGCGCAAGGATGCGGTGCAACGGCTATGGCTCGCCTGGACCGATGATGCCGACGCCGAGGGTATGACAGATTTCTACGGACTACAGCGCCGCGCCGCCCGCGAGGTATTTATGACTGGCGAGGTTTTCCTGCGCTTCCGACCGCGCCGCGTTGAGGATGGGCTGTCCGTACCACTGCAAGTCCAGATGCTGCCCTCGGAGATGTTGCCCCTCAACCACAATGCCGTGGACGGCAATGGCAACACCATCCGGCAGGGCATCGAGTTTGACCGGGTCGGTCGCCGTGTTGCCTTCCACTTCCTGCGCCGACACCCGGGCGACAGCACCGATCCCGGCCAATCTGGCGAAACCGTCAGGGTTCCGGCCTCTGAGGTTTTGCACATCATTGACCCGGTGGAGGCTGGCCAGTTGCGGGGCGTGTCGCGCTTTGCGCCTGCCATCGTGAAGCTGTTCCTGCTGGATCAGTACGATGACGCCGAACTCGACCGCAAAAAGGTGGCGGCGATGTATGCGATGTTCGTGACCTCTCCCGCCCCGGACAATCCGCTCGCGCCACCGGACGAGGAATA
>JAAFIJ010000131.1 GCA_013298675.1 Rhodobacterales bacterium
GACGATCTGTTCGTGACCAACCCACGTCGCTTGGCCGAAGGCATTGCTGGCGGTTGCGCGAACTCGATGTTGGTTAAGGTCAACCAGATTGGCACCCTGACCGAAACGCTTCAGGCCGTAGATATGGCGCACCGCGCGCGCTATACCAACGTGATGTCGCACCGCTCTGGCGAAACCGAAGACAGTACGATTGCTGACCTTGCTGTGGCCACCAACTGCGGGCAGATCAAAACTGGTTCGCTGTCACGTTCTGACCGTTTGGCAAAGTATAACCAGTTGATCCGCATTGAGGAAATGTTGGGTGAAACGGCCGAATACGCTGGCCGCTCTATCATGCGGCGCTGATTGGTTCAGCGAACGCAAGGTTCGGGCCACCCAAGGAAAACCCTTTGCGTGGCCAAATTTTTTGCTCCACTCGGGACGAACGCACACCCAAAACCCGCCTGATCATTGGCTTGGATCCCCAGGATGAACCATAAGGAATTTCTTCAAAATTTGCCTGCCGAGACAAAGGCAACCCTGACGCTGCGATCTGATCGCGCCGGATTGTTGCATCTGACTGGGCATCTATCGGCGATTTTGCTGACGGGCGCTCTCATTGCACTCTCGGTGCCGGGGTGGTGGTTGCTTTTGCCTGTGCAAGGCGTGTTGATCGTGTTTCTCTTTACGCTGGAGCATGAGGCAACGCATCAAACGCCCTTTGCCTCCACCCGTTTGAACGAGGCTGTCGGATACCTGTGCGGCTTTCTTTTGGTGCTGCCGTTTCAATGGTTTCGCTACTTTCACTTGGCGCATCACAAATGGACGAATATTGCGGGCAAGGACCCGGAACTGGCATTTGAAAAGCCCGAAAACCTGTGGGCATGGATGTGGCACGTGTCGGGTCTTCCGTATTGGCGCGCGCAAGTGCAGCTTTTGGCTCAACTGGTGTGTGGGCGGGCAAATGGTGATTTCCTTCCCTCCGGCGCCCTGCCCCGTATGATCCATGAGGCACGATGGATGGCACTTGGTTATGGGCTGGTTTTGGCAAGCCTTTTGGTGTCGCCTTTGGTGTTCTGGGTTTGGTTATTGCCCATTCTCATCGGACAACCCGCTTTGCGGTTGTACCTTTTGGCAGAACATGGCGACTGCCCTCAGGTGGCGAATATGTTTGAAAACACCCGCACCACATTTACCACGTCACTGATGCGGCGTCTCAGTTGGAACATGCCCTACCATGTTGAACACCACGTATTTCCCAATGTGCCGTTTCACCAACTGCCTGCTTTGCACCAGATGATCAAAGCAGAATTGCGCGAAACGGCCCAAGGATACAGCGCATTCGCAAAGTCCTATTTGTCCCGGCGCTTGTAGCGGTTACAAGTTTGCGATGGACCTTGCCAGTCAGGCACAGTACCTGATGCCGATGGAAACACCCGTCCCACCTTTAGTCAAAAATGAAGATAGCCTTCGTGGCTTTGGCTTTGCGCTCAGCGCCTATTTGCTCTGGGGCTTTTTGCCGATTTACATGAAGACTGTAGCCCATATTTCGCCCGCGGAGGTGATCAGCCACCGCATCTTATGGTCGATGCCGATTGCTGGCGCGATCTTGATGTATCTTGGCACCGCTCGAGAGTTGATGACGGCGCTGCGCTCACCAAGGATGTTGGCGATGGCGTCGATGACTGCGGGTCTTATCTCTATAAACTGGGGAATCTATGTCTGGGCCATCGGGTCCGGCCATGCGCTGGATGCAGCCTTGGGATACTATATCAACCCGCTGTTTTCAGTCTTTTTGGGGGCTACTTTCCTGCGTGAAAAACTGGCACGGGCGCAGATCATCGCCATCGCAATCGCCGTGATCGCGGTGATTGTAATGACGGTCGCGTCAGGAAAACTGCCTGTCGTGGCTTTGGGCTTGACGGTCACTTGGGGGTTTTACGCCTATTTGAAAAAGTCGCTCCCGTTAGCTGCCAACGAAGGCTTCATGCTTGAAATCATTCTGCTTTTGCCTTTTGCATTGCTCTACATCCTTTATCTTTCGCTTAGCGGTCAGGGACATTTTCTAACCGGTATCGGCTGGGATACTACCTTGCTGATGAGTGCAGGCTTGGTCACCGCCATTCCACTGATGCTTTATGCCAATGGTGCCAAATTGTTGAAGCTGTCCACCATCGGAATCATGCAATACATCGCCCCGACGATGATATTTCTAACGGCCGTATTTGTCTTTGATGAACCGATCAGTTTGGTCAAGCTGCTGGCCTTTGCGATGATTTGGTTCGCCTTGGCAATCTACACGTCCTCGCTGATCCATCAGGCACGCTCGGCTGGTAAATAGCGGCAGATGTCTTCTTACAATTTCTAAGATTGGCTACATATTAAGGCTATGTTGAAATTTGCCCCGATTCTGTTGGCGATCGCCTATGGCATCTTGATGATGCGCTTTTCGCTTTGGCGCACCAAAGCGACCTTGGACGCTCAGTCAACAGTTTTGGTTGATACAGGCGTGTCGGCGGTGACCAACAGGTTGGCCCAAGCGCTTGATTTGCCTGCTCTCCCTGTCCACGTCTATGAGATTGAGGCGGTCAATGGTCTTGCAGCACCAGACGGACGGATTTTTCTGACGCGTGGCTTTTTACGTAAACATGCAAACGGCGAAGTGACTTCGGAAGAGTTGGCGTCAGTGATCGCCCATGAACTGGGGCACGTCGCCCTGGGCCACACGCGTCGACGGATGATCGACTTTACGGGCCAAAATGCGGTTTTCATCATGTTGTCGGCGCTGTTGAACCGGTTTTTACCCTTTGTCGGGACGTGGATTTCCAATCTCATCTCAACTGCGTTGGTGGCCAGAATGTCTCGCCGCGATGAATTTGAGGCAGACGCCTATGCGGCCGCCCTTTTGGTGAAATCAGGCATCGGAACCGCCCCGCAAGTCACGCTTTTTCGCAAATTGAATGCTTTGACGGGTCAACAAGGCTCTGGGCCTCCGGCGTGGCTGTTAAGCCATCCGAAAGTCGAAGACCGAATCGCAGCGATAGAGGTTTTGACCCATCGTTGGACGGGCGGTTAAGCCAAGATCGACTTGGCGAGTTTTGGCAACTGCGCCCGCTTTAGCAGCGATTTCAAAGGGATTTCTTGCCCCGATATCCGCTGCGCCGTGGCGTGGACAACACCAATCGACGCTTCGATTTCATCAGGATGATGCGACCACAACTCCCACAGCAGGCTGTCAGGATCGCGGCGCGACAGGCCCTCGGCGGCCAGAACGTGGCGCGGGAAGTCGATATTGTTGACCGTCACGATGCAATCGGCATGGCCGCCGATCCCTAGTGCCAGCACATGAAGGTCATTTGCATCCGGCAGCAACAAGCGCGCCTCAATCTCGGGGAAGGCGCGCATGTTTGCCTTGGGAAAGCGCGCGCGCAGCATCACGGCCTCACCCTCGGCTTGCATCTGTGCAACGGGTCCAAGTTTGGCGGTGGCGCGGACCCATTCTTGCAAAATGCGTTCGGACCAGATCGGTTGGTACAGTCCCCGATCAGCCGCGCCGAGCAGTATTTCGCGCAGCACGGTCGGGAATAGCACGCAAGCGTCGAGGACTGCTTTCAACCGTCAAGCCGAAAGAATAACGCCTTGAGATAGGCGGATTCAGCAAGCTGCAGCAACATCGGATGATCCGGCCCGGCAAACCCGGTATGCAACAACTGACCACGCCGGCCGCCCCGCCCGATGCCACGCGCCGAGGCATTGCGGAACGTCATCAGATCGGCGGCATGGCTGCACGAACACAAGACAAGATAACCGCCCGGAGCAACTAACGGCGCGGCCAGACGCGCGATACGTTCATAGGCCCGCAGACCCGCCTCTAGTGCCGGTTTCGCAGGCGCAAATGCCGGTGGATCGCAGATCACCACGTCAAACTTGGCAACCTCTTGGCCCAAAGCTTCAAGCACTTCAAATGCGTCGCCCTGACGGGTTTCAAGACGGTCCGCAAATCCGGACGCCTTTGCCCCAAGTGCGGCCAGCGAAAGTGCCGCCGCCGAGGCATCAACCGCCAAGGCTTTGGTGGCGCCACCCGCCAGCGCGGCAAGTGCAAATCCGCCAACATGCGAAAACACGTCCAAAACCGTCGCACCTTTGGCCAAAGACGCCGCAAAGGCGTGGTTCGACCGTTGATCATAATAAAGCCCGGTCTTTTGGCCGCCAACGAGGTCAGCGACATACATCGCGCCGTTCATTGGCACGATCAACGGCTCTGCCACAGCACCTTGAACAACTGCGGTTTCCTCGGCCAAACCTTCAAGACTGCGCGAGCGGCCGGATCCATTTTTGACCACACGGCGCACGCCCGTCACCTGCATCAAAGCGGCGACCAGCATGTCAAAATGCGCCTCTGCCCAAGCCGCATTGGGTTGCACCACGGCCACATCGTCAAAACGGTCAATGACGATCCCCGGCAACCCATCAGATTCCGCATGGACAAGGCGGTAATGCGGCGTCGCATAAAGCCGCTCGCGCAAGGCCAAAGCGCGTTCGATCTTTGCGGCAAACCATGCCTGATCAATCTCTGCTTCTGCGTTGCGGTCCAGCATACGGCAAATGATTTTGGATTTGGTATTCACCGTCACCAGCCCCAAAGGCCGGCGCAGATCATCCTCTAGGATGGCAAGCGCGCCCGGTTCCAAGCTTTGAGTGCGCCGGTCGGTGACCAGCTCATCCGCATAGACCCAAGGGAATCCATGCCGTATGGCGCGCGCCTCGGCTTTGGGTTTCAGGCGGACAACGGGGCGGCCGCGCAGCGGGGCGTCGGTGTCAACATTCGATTGCGGGTCTGGTGAGAAAGGAGGGGTCATGATCCCCCTCCTCTACCTTGTCAGTCGTCTTGTGAAAAGGCCCGAATATCGGCCAATGCGTTGGCGTCGTGTGGCAGCTTACCTGACGCGGGTCAGTTGATCTGTGCCAAGGCAAGTGCTGGTGCATCAACCCCCACGACTGGTCCTGACAGTTCGCGCCTTAAGACTTGGGCCAAACGCTCGGTCACCACGACCTTTTGGGTGCGACCCGCCACATCTTCAGCAATCGCCTGATTGCCGCCAGCGCCGTGAACATCTGCGTTGATCAAACGCGGCGCCTCAAGCACGGCGTTGGTTGCCGCATCGCGCACCGTCATCATGAATGACATCGAATGAACACCACCAATTGTGTAGCGTGTCTTTTCAGTCAAGCAGTGAAAGCGCACAACCTCCAGCTCGACCTTCACAGCCGTGCCGCTGGCCATCTGCAAGATGCTATCTGCTGCGGCCTGCTCAAAGATCGCCTGCACTTGCATGTAACGATCACCACGAACATCGCCCCGCCAAACTATATCCGCATTCGGATGATAGCTGTTGGCTTCGGACGCAACCAAACTGCGTGGTACGACAACTTGTACGGATTGAACCGTATACTTTGCCTGCAAGACCAATGGTCCCTGCTGAGCCGGCGGTTGTGCGACACCACTTGGTGCAATGTCGCCGACGCCATTCGCTGCAGAGCGGGTTACGGTATCTGTGGGATTGACGCAGCCCGTAAGCGCGGTTGCAGCAAGAGCCAGAACGAACAGAAATGACCGTTTCATCTTAGAATCCTCTACCATGACCCACTTTTGTGGTTTGGATCAGGAATCACTAAAGACTATGGCAAATTTGCGCTCCAATTGTTGTAAATCAAAGGTATCGCATGTTTGGTGATGCGATCATCCGAACAGAACCTGCACTAAATTGCGGAAACCTGCTGGAAAAGTTTGAAATGTCATTTTGCCGTTGTTAGCGCTAACAAGTTTTGATAATATGAACGAAACTGCCTGAAGGTATTCCAAATGTCGCTTCATCCAACGATTGCAAAAGTCACAGAGCGTATTGAGCGTCGGTCGCTTGCCACGCGTGATGCCTACCTTGACCGGATGCGTCGTGCCGGACTTGACGGACCCGCACGTGCGCATCTTAGTTGCGGGAACCAAGCCCATGCTTATGCGTCCACCGGGGTTGACAAGGCAGCGATGGCGCAGGCGCGCGTGCCCAATATTGGCATTGTGACCGCCTATAACGATATGTTGTCGGCCCACCAACCCTATGAAGACTTTCCAAAGCTGATCCGTGAAACCGCGCGCCGCTTTGGTGCCACCGCACAGGTTGCAGGCGGCGTCCCGGCCATGTGCGACGGGGTGACCCAAGGTCAGCCGGGGATGGAGTTGTCGCTGTTTTCGCGCGATGTGATCGCCTTGGCAGCGGGCCTGTCGATGTCGCACAACACGTTCGACTCCTCTATCTACCTTGGCGTTTGCGACAAGATCGTTCCGGGGCTGATTATGGCCGCCGCGACATTTGGCCATATCCCGGCGGTGTTCGTGCCAGCGGGACCGATGACCAGTGGTTTGCCGAATGATGAAAAGTCGCGCATTCGCAATGCATTTGCCGAAGGAAAAGCCACCCGCGAAGACCTGATGAAGGCCGAGATGGCATCCTATCACGGTCCGGGCACCTGTACCTTTTACGGCACCGCCAATACCAACCAGATGCTGATGGAGTTTATGGGTCTCCACCTGCCCGGCGCGTCATTTGTAAATCCGAACACCCCCCTGCGTGAGGCTTTGACCGTCGCTGCGGTGGAACGTGCCGCAGCAATTTCAGCGCTTGGCAATGATTACCGCCCTGCGGGTGAAATTCTGGACGAACGCGCTTTTGTCAACGGTATGGTCGGTCTGATGGCCACAGGCGGGTCGACCAATCTGATCCTGCACTTGCCCGCCATGGCGCGGGCCGCAGGCATCTTGCTCGATCTTCAGGACTTTGACGACATCTCTTCAGTCGTGCCTCTGATGGCCAAGGTCTACCCAAATGGCTTGGCGGATGTGAACCATTTCCACGCGGCTGGCGGTCTTGCCTATATGATCGGAGAGTTGCTGGACTACGGTCTGTTACATCCTGACGCCAAGACAATCGCGGGCACAGGGTTGTCTCACTACCGCCAAGAGCCGCGTTTGGTCGACGGCAAGCTGGATTGGGTTGATGGTCCGCTAAACAGCCTGAATGAGAAAATTCTACGCCCCGCCAACGACCCGTTCCAAGCGCAAGGCGGGTTACGACAGTTGGTGGGCAATCTGGGCCGTGCAGTGATCAAAGTCTCGGCCGTCGCACAGGAACGTCACATCATAGAGGCCCCCGCGCGGATATTTTCGGACCAAGATTCAGTCAAACGGGCGTTTAAGGCGGGAGAATTTACCTCTGACACCGTCGTCGTTGTGCGCTTTCAGGGACCAAAGGCCAATGGGATGCCGGAACTGCATTCGCTGACGCCAATGCTGTCTGTTTTGCAAGACCGGGGGCTGAAAATGGCGCTT
>JAAFIJ010000132.1 GCA_013298675.1 Rhodobacterales bacterium
ATTTGGAATGCGCGCGATGATGTCGCTGCGTCTGGACAAATAGTTCGGGTCTTGGGGGCGCGAATATAGCCCGGATTATACCCCTTGCGAGACGGGCCTCGACCGTTTCATTCGTTGGAACAAGGACGCGGACTGGATCGGCAAGGCAGCAGCCTCGGCGGAGAAATCATCAGGGCCAAAGCGAAAGCTTGTCAGCTTTATCGTCGACGCTTCGGATGCGGATGTTGTGGCGTGGGAGCCTATCTGGCTTGACGGCGCTGTCGTCGGGTTCTGTACCTCTGGTGGCTACTCACATTTCACAGGCAAATCGCTGGCACAAGGGTTTCTACCTGCAGACCGGGTGAAGGATGGTTTAGAGGTTGAGATAGAGATTTTGGGCGAACGTCGGCGTGCTGTGGTTCACCTTGCGCCATTATTTGATGCCGACGGTGCGCGCATGCGCGGCTAGCGCTTCATCACCGCGAACTCTATGACAAGCGCCTGTCATTGACGGGCGCTTTTCTTTTGCTCACACTTCGGAGATGTCAGAACTTACCATCATCATCCCGGCGGCGGGTCGGTCTTTGCGGATGCAAGGGCAGGACAAGCTGATGATGCTTGTCGACGGGGTTGCTTGCATAAGGCGAATTGCGGCTTGCGCTGCGGCGCTGAATGGGCGGGTCATCATCGCCCTGAACCACGCCTTTCCAGACCGGGCTGATGCGCTATCCGGGTTGGCTGTAGAAAGACTTGTGATTGACCGCCCCCAAGACGGGATGTCGGCATCGTTGCGGCAAGCTTTGGATCAAGTTGCAAGAGATGCGAGCGGCGTGATGATTGTGCCTGCCGATATGCCCGAACTTGATGTGACCGATTTGCGGATGATGCAGACCGCGTTTCAAGAGAATCCAAACAATATCTTACAGGGCGCATCGGAAGACGGGCGGCCCGGTCATCCGGTGATTTTCCCACAAAGGCTGTTTGCAGACCTTATGCAGATCAAGGGGGATCGCGGCGCACGCGCTGTTCTTGATGCGCATTTGGACGAGGTGATCCTTGTGGCCCTGCCCGGTCAGCATGCTGTGGTCGATCTTGACACTTGTGCAGAGTGGGCGAATTGGAACAACGCCCGCTGTGGATCAGACCATCAATAGAACTTTGGCCTCGTGCTTTTTCAAAGAAAGTCGCGCCACTGGAAATGCGCCGGGTGTGGTCACATGCGGGAAGATCAACATCAATTCATCGCGCTGGTCTTGATCCATGTCAGCAACAGTTCGGTCAGCGGGTTGAAAGCTTTCGGTCCATGCGCCGTCCGCCTGCAAAATCTCATGCCTGTCCATCAATAGGTGAATATAGGTCACACCATGGGTCAACACCTGTTCGATGCCGGGCAAAACTGTCAGATGAGCAGCCGCGATCAAGACTTCTGGTTCGCCAAACAATAGCTCTGCCCGCGCCCCTTCAAACAGCATCCGGTGCTGCGGTGATACCTTCATACTGCGTAACGGCAACCCCTTCCCCAATGCACCTTGCGATATTTTGATCGGCCGTAGCGCAGGCTTGGCAATCAGTTCACCCAGGCCGAACTTGCGCGAACCAACCCACCGCAAAGGTTGAAGCCCATGATCTCGGGTCACCAGCATGTCGCCAGGTTTCAGATTTTCAACGGCGACCTGACCACGCTCAGTGGCGATGAGGCTACCGGGTGTAAAACAGACCACCATCGATTCGATGTTGGAAAAGGCCATCGTCCCAATGACCGCACCACTGGCATTCAGAAACTGAACGATCCCGTTTTCCGGGTTGCCTGGATCGCGCAGAATATTGGTAAGTGGATGACCCCATGCAGTAAGGTCCAAGACGTCATTGTCAGTCCCCGTCTCTCCACCGTTGATGACATCGCCAATGCCCCCAAAGAGTGTGTCACGATCCGCGCCACCATCCAGCGTGTCAGCGCCTGCACCACCGACTAGGATGTCATTGCCAACGCCGCCAAACAGGTTCGATCCGGTGGCCGCCGCTGTCAGCGTATCGGCAAAGCCCGACCCGATGACCGTTTCGATCTGCGACAAGACATCGCCCTGCGCATCGCCGCCAATACCGGTGCCCGCCGCTAGGTTGACCGTGACTCCCGCCGATGAGGCCGAATAGTCCGCCGTATCAACGCCAGCACCACCGACCAAAGTGTCTGCACCTGCCCCACCGGTCAGCAGATCATTGTCCGCGCCGCCATCAAGGCTGTCAGCCCCGGCGCCCCCCGTCAGCGTGTCAAGGCCAACGCCGCCAAACAGGTTCGATCCGGTGGCCGCCGCCGTCAGCGTATCAGCAAAGCCCGACCCGATGACCGTTTCGATCTGCGACAAGACATCGCCCTGCGCATCGCCGCCAATACCGGTGCCCGCCGCTAGGTTGACCGTGACTCCCGCCGATGAGGCCGAATAGTCCGCCGTATCAACGCCAGCACCACCTATCAGCGAGTCCGCACCGGCTCCGCCGACCAATGTATCATTCTCTGTACCGCCATTCAGCGTATCATCGCCTGCCCCACCAAGGAGGCTGTCGTTGCCGGATTCTCCGAAAACGATGTCATTGCCAAGGCCCGCCGATACCGTATCGTTTCCAGCCCCCGCGAGCACATAGTCGGCTTGACCAACCGTTCCTGCATACCCCATGCCATCGTTGTTATCGATCCGGTCGTTTTCGGGATCTGCTGCATAAGTCGCATCGATCAGATCGTTTCCGGCAGTCCCTTCAACAACCCCGTCGCGCAAGATCGCAGTGCCACCCGACATTTGCATCGACCAAGATCCAGCAGGATCAAAGGTGTCAAAATCATTGCTTGCGTAGGCGGCAATTGCGGCTGCGTTACCTGATCCCTCGAGAATGATGTCAATTGCAGCACCGTTGGTGACCCCGGTCGTCGCAATACCGCTGCCACCGTTGGTCCAATTGATCTTTTCATAGTTGAAGCTGACATCGAAATTGCCGCCACCGAGGCTCTTCATAACGACTTGGAAGGAATTCTGAGGTCCGGCACCAGAATAGGGGGCGACGTTCAACCAAGTGACCGTAAAGGTTTGGTTAACCGTATCTAGATCATAGTAGATGGCACCGCCCTTGTTTAAGTCGATATCGCTCCAGAACGGAACGATCGCTGGGGTGGTCAGGGTTCCTACGGCTGCGGAGGTATAGGAAGTCACCGCCGTTCCAAAGGTAAGCATGCCATTTGACGAGATGAAGACTGATGGGTAGCTCGTACCAAAGAAGTTGACGCCTCCGGCACCGAAAACCGAAGTGACGTTTACGCTGATAGCGCCATCATCAAGGTTGCCAGCAACGAGTGGAGCGGATGCATAGTTGAACTCGCCGTAGCCAGCTGCCCCTCCCAGTCCACTGATCATTGTCGCCATGATTTGTCCTGTACTTCACACTTTTTTAGTGTCTGTCGGACGTCTGGCGGATCAGCCAAGCGCCTATTGATGTGAAAACATAAACAAACTTCTTGACTGAAATTGGAAACAGTTGAGGCAATTTCAGCGTTTTACTCACAGGTCCACCCAAGAGAATAAACCGCCGGAAATTTCAAAATGCTGAAGGGTGGACATATACAATGTTCTATATTTTATTAAGTAGTATCAATAATTTATGTATATTTCGGGACGACGCCTTCGGTCCCCCGTTCATCCCTCGGCCCCGGTAAAAACAAGCCTCGATTGGGCCTGAAAATTACACTGACACAGACTTGCCTCTTTCTGACCTTTGTTTCTGGAAACAAGACAATGCTTGGCAGCGACGGAAAGATTGGTTCGAATAGCGAAACATTTCTTTGGAGCTACCGCGCAAAAAAAAACAGAAAAGCTGCAAGAGCTTTTCTGTTTTCGAAAAAGGACCAAGTCCTTTTTGCGCTGCATAACCGCTATTTCATCAATATGCTCGCTTCGTGGCGCTTGAGCGTACGGCGGGCTGACACGTAATTCTCGATACCTGATACCGTCTTCAGCTCTGGAAATATCTCGAATATCTCGGCCCTTTGAGCATTTCCCATGCCCTTCAGTGTCATGTCACCCGGCTGGAACGTTTCTGTCCATGCGCCGTTTGACAAGACCACTTCGTGCTGATCACACATGAAGTGGACATAACTGGTGCCGATGGAATCGACCACGGCGATACCGCCTGCGCCAACAAGATGCTTAGCGGCCACAAGGACTTCGTGTTCGTCAAAGTAAAGTTGCGTGCGGTCATTGGCCACCAAAACCCGATGGTTCGGAGAGACCATCATATCGCGCTCTGGCAGTCCTAGACCCAAGCTTCCAGCCTGAACCAAAATCGGTTTGAGATGCGCATTTGCCGCGAAATCCTTCCATGACATCGGTTTTGTCCCGATCCAACGGATTTGTTGCAACCCATTGTCTCGGGTGACAACTTTGTCACCAACGCGCAGATCCTGAACCTGAACCTCACCGCGAGGGGTGGCAATCAGGGTGCCGGGGGTAAAGCACGGGATGACGTTTTCGATGTTGGAAAAGGTCATCGACCCCGTCACCACACGGTTGGCATCCAAAAACTCCACAATGCCGTTTTCTGGATTTGTCGCAGAGTATGTTATCCGAACTGGACCCGTACCGCGCAAATCGAGTGTGTCGAAGTCGTCGCCACCCTCGCCGCCGTCAATGGAATCACCCGTGCCGTTGCCCGCCGTTCCCACCATAAACGTATCGCGGTCATCATCGCCCGAAACAGTGTCATTCCCCTGCCCGCCGGTCAAAATATCATTGCCGGTGCCGCCATAGATCAGATCGTCGTCAACGCCGCCGTCGATAACGTCGTTGTTGGCGCCACCCGAAAGGGTGTCATCATCGTCCATCCCAAACAACGTGTCATTGCCAGCCCCGCCAAGAATGGAATCGCGCCCATTGTCGGGCCGTAAATCACCCGCAGCATCGGGAATGTTCAGACTGTCGGGAAAGCTTGGGCCAAGGCCGCCATACACCACATCGTCGCCGCTGCCCGCATCGATAAGGTCAGAGCCTTCGCCACCAATGACCGTATCTGAATCTGCCCCGCCATACAGCGAATCGTCATCAATCCCACCATCGATAAGGTCACGTCCGGTGCCCCCAAAAACGGTATCGCGGTCATCACCCGTTGTGATTTGATCATTGCCATCTTCGCCGAAAACGAGGTCCAGATCGTTGGATGGGTCCAAATCGGCCGGGTAGAGCCCCGGATAATCACGGTCTGGCAAAGCAGATGCAGCACCGTTGCGTGTGTCAATGATATCGTCGCCGTCGCCGCCATAAACGGTATCGCCGCCTATTCCGCCGTTGATGCTGTCATTGCCCAAGCCACCGCTAAGTTCGTCATTGCCGGCCTCGCCGAATAACGTGTCGTCACCTACGCCGCCATAGACCAGATCATCGCCAGTGCCGCCCTGAACAGAATCGTCACCAAGCCCTGCATAAACCGTGTCTTCGCCGGCACCCGCAGCAATGCGGTCATCTTGAGGCGCATCGCCGGGCAGAATCGCGTCCAAATTGTCAACGCGGTCACCGTCTGGATCGCCAACAAAGCCAGTGTCGATCAAATCATTGCCAGCAGTTCCGCTAACGATACCGTCGCGCATAACACTCAATGGTGCCACGTCGACGGCAACGACCGCACTGTCAGTGTGGCCAGTTGGGTCGGAAATTATATAGGAAATGGTGTCAGTACCGATAAATCCCGCATCAGCTGTATAGGTCACGGTGCCATCTGCATTGATCACAACGCTGCCATGTCCTGCCACCGCACTGATAACGCTCAAAGCATCACCATTAGGATCGATATCATTGGCCAAAACGGCCACAGTCACGGGAGTAACAGTTGTCGTGTTGGCCGTGTCGGCATTTGCATCTGGTGCATCGAGCACCGCCAGATTGTCGAGGCTGTCAGAGAACGACAACTGCTGCACAGAGCCATTGAAAAATTGATTGATATTGTTGCGCATGTCCGGGTCCGACATAGATTGACCGGCACCAATCACCCAAGGCTGACTGATCGTCCCCATATCCATGGTCAGCATTGCCGGCACTTCGGCCACAAACTGCGCATCGGTCGTGGTGTTAGAGATTGACAAGGCACCACCCGCGCCCGTCTGATCCCACGAATAGGTCAATGAAACGCTGTCACCAGGATTTGCGAACCCTGCAAGGGTCGAAAATGACACGGGCCCGGCCGCGGTTTCATGGGTAACGACAACGCTGCCATTTGCCAAAATATCGATGTGGTAGCCACCGGCAGTGGACCCCACGGAATCACGTGACAGAACGGTTTGAGTCCCGAAAAGCGGTGCAGAGGCCAGAGTAAAATCCAACGCAAGCGTGCCGTGATCCATTTGGAACGCGTTGCTTGGATCAAGTTTGACTATGTCATCTACACCGTCCAGCACGGCGCCGGCAGCAGACGGAGTGGCGCCGTTAAAGTACGCACCATTTTGCGCGCCATTCATCAGCGACTGGTCATTTGTCACAGATCCGAAATCATTGAAATCATACAAAGCAAATACAGGCATCACGTTCCTCACTTTGGAGCGAGCAACAGCTCTCAACTCCTCAACCGATTAGACATTGCCGACCTGGCAACATCTGTGTTCGACGCGATCCAAAAAGCTAAAGCTTCGCGTCGAAAAGGTCTGTCGTTGGGATGATGGAATGCTGCCTGCAACTTGCAGACCCAGCGCCTTACACTGCCCCCTTAAACCCAAAAACATTGGGGGTTGGGGACTTTCACTCGGGCTAGCAGCAATCTTTACCATGTCTTGCGACATGACATACCAACGACCGCCCCCACGGCCTTTTCACCCCACCAAGATGGGACCGGCATTTGATACAAGTTTGAAGCGGTTTCGGATAGCGAAAAGAGGCCGCTATGTGTTCCACGAACGGTGCCAAAGGCGGTTCAAAGGGTGGAAATTTAGCCCATGAAAAGATCAATCGTTTCAGTATTCGCGCTATTTGCAATCTTAGCGTCAATTGAACCTGACGATACTTTAGGTATTTCAACTAAGGGCTGTAGTTCCGCTGACCATTGTTTCTTGGAGCAATACAAACAGATTTTTGACAAATTTGGGATTTGGTCAGAAAAAAAGTGGCGAAACTTTGTCAAAACGAAGTTTGACTGTCTTTTGGCTGCGATCAATTATCGGAATTCTGACCAATTGCAGAGAAATTCGCAAACCTTCATGTGAGTCGGCGCGAATCATCTGCGCTGGAAACAGTGTCGATAGGACATTACTTTTCTATGGACACCGGCGCGGATGGTCGCTCCCATCAACACGCGAAAAAATATTGGTGCCCGAGGCGAGACTCGAACTCGCACACCCGAAGGCGGTGG
>JAAFIJ010000133.1 GCA_013298675.1 Rhodobacterales bacterium
GCGAAAGACATTGAAACCAACCGCATTCAGATCGACATCGCCGCCCACAGCCGGATGCTAGAGCCGATCTTGGGGCGGTTTGGCGATTATTTGCGGTCAGTAAAGCTGTCTGCGCCAAGTTTGCCCATCATTTCAAACCGCACAGGTCAGCTGTTGACGGCTGCCCAAGCGACGGATCCAGATTATTGGGTTCAACATCTGCGCAACACAGTGAATTTTCAGCCCTGCATGGCCACGCTTATGGCCGAACCGGGCCGCGTTTACATGGAAATGGGCCCTGGCCGGGCGATGTCGTCCCTTGCTCAGGCCAATGGCGTCGCATCTGGTCAGGTCATTGCGGCCTTGCGACACCCGGAACAAAAGATTGCTGATGACGCGTGGCACATCGCCAGCATCGCGCGCCTGTGGGCCTGCGGTGTGGCTGTCGATTGGGAACCGATCTGGGGTGGCGCGCGCCGCGTCCGCCTGCCGCTTCCGGGCTATGCCTTTCAGCGTAAACCCTATTTTATCGAACCAGGCAAAATCGAAACGGTTGATACCCAAGCATTGCCTGCGCGCATAGAAGACATGTCGCAATGGGGATGGAAGACGCATTGGAAACCAGTGTCTGCCGGATTTGACGCCGAAGAACTGGCCGAGGCTGACAAGCAGAACTGGCTCATCTTCCTTGATGAGCAAGGGCTTGGTGCCTCGGTTGCGAAACGTTTGCGCGCGCATGGCCATGAGGTGCGCACCGTGCGTGCAGGCGACGCTTTTGGGCGCGACGGCGAAGGCGGCTATGTGCTTGCCCCGGAACGTGGCCGCGAAGGCTATGATCAACTGATCCATGATCTTGTGGCGCATGGGCACGCGCCCAACCGCATTGCACATTTCTGGTTGGTCACACGCAGCGAAACCTTCCGCCCCGGATCCAGCTTTTTGCACCGCAACCAAGAGCAGGGCTTTTACAGCTTGATGTTCTTGGCCCAAGCGATGGCTGACGAAAACTTGCCGCGTCCGATCCATCTGACGGTCGTCAGCACCGACGCCGCTCAGGTTAAATCTGAGCGGCTGGCCTACCCGGAAAAGGCGCTTGTCCTTGGCCCGGCGCGGGTTATTCCGCGCGAATTGCCGGGGGTGACAGTGTCAACGCTCGATGTGAATTTGCCTGCTGCTGTGCGGCGCGGCGTTACACCTGTTGACGCTTTGGCGACCCAAGTGCTTGAGGATCTGCTGTCAGATCCCGCCAGCACCATCGCCGCCTTGCGCGGGGAAAAGCGTTATGAGCAAGGGATTAAGGCCCAAGCCCTTCCGTCAGAGTCCCTGCAACTGCCGCAAGGCGCACATGTGCTGATCACCGGCGGTTTTGGCGGCATCGGATTGACTGTTGCCGAAGACATGATCCAACGGTTTGGTGCGAAAATCACCTTGATCGCCCGTCGGTCGCTGCCAGAGGCTGCGACTTGGGATCGTTACTTGGCCACGCATGACCAAGCCGACCCAATCTCGCGCCGCATTCTGGCACTTAAGCGCCTGCATGCGCTGGGCGGAGAGGTGCATCTTGCCCCGGCAGACGTGTGCAATATGGATGACATGCGTGCCGCCGTTGAGGCAGGCGTTGCCCGCTTTGGCCCGGTACGTGCCGTGGTTCATGCCGCCGGTGTGGTGGATGATGGCCCCTTGATGGTGAAATCACCTGCAGAGGTCGAAGAGGTGTTCGCCCCAAAACTGCACGGCACGCTGGTGCTTGACCGCCTGTTCCCTGACGGCTCGATTGACCTAATGGTGCTGTTTTCATCGACCTCCACCTTGACAGGGCCCGTCGGACAAATCGACTACGTGGCGGCAAATGAATATCTGAACGCCTATGCAAAAAGCCGCGCTGGCGGCAAAACCAAGGTCGTGGCGTTGAACTGGGGCATTTGGACAGGTGTCGGTATGGCCGCCGAGGCTTTGGCCGACCGGACCGGCCGCCCGGACGCACCCCGACTGCCGATCAGCGCCCCGATGCTGGATGAGGCGTCGTTTGACGCCTCAGGCAACCGGATGTTCACTGCTAATTATGCGATGGACCGCTGGGTTCTGGACGGCCACCGCACCAAGGCGGGCCAAGCGCTGATCCCCGGCACCGGCTATATCGAAATCGCCGCCGAGGCGATGCGTGCGCAGGGTGAACAGGGGGCGTTTGAACTGCGCGATCTGTATTTCTTCCGTCCACTTGACGTGGCAAGTGACGAGACCCGCCCGGTTCGCGCGATCTTGCAGCGCAGCGATGAAGGTTATGAGTTCGAACTCCGCTCGGGCATCAAAGCCAAGGGGCGCTTGGGGTGGCAATTGCACGCCCAAGCCCGCGCGATACCGGTGAACGCCGCACCCGCGCGCATTGACCTGTTGGCGATCGCCACGCGTCTGCCCAAGCCCGAACAGGGCGACGGGTTGCGCAGTCCACAAGAGGAACACTTGGACTTTGGCCCTCGTTGGCGGGTGATCCGTCAACGTGCAGTCAATGCGACCGAGGGGTTGGCCCGTCTGTCCCTTCCCGATGCGTTCAAATCAGAGGCAGGCGAGTGGATCTTGCACCCCGCTCTCATGGACCTTGCCACAGGTTGGGCGATGGGCCTGATCGCGGGCTATCAACCCGATCACCTGTGGGTGCCGGTGTCCTATGCCCGCATACGTGTCTTGCGCGCCTTGCCAGCAGAAATCATCAGCTGGGTCCGAAACGCCGCTGAAAACCGGGTCGACCGCCCGACAGCGGTGTTCGACATCACCTTGGCAACGCCAGACGGCGAGGTTTGCGTGGAAATCGAAGGCTTCTCGATCCGCCAACTTCAAGGCGGGCTGACCTTTGGTCAACCCGATCCGCGAGAGCTGAGCTATGATGACGGTGCTGCCGCGTCGCGGCCAATGTCGCCCGCTGAAGAGCGGCTTTTGCACAGCTTTTCTCAAGGTATTCGCCCCGAGGAAGGGGCCATTGCCTTTGGTCGCGCCGTGGCTTGTGGTCAATCGCAGATCATCGTCTCTTCGCTTGATCTGCCGGCTCTCATCAAACAAACCGCCGCAGTAGAGGCGGCGCGCGTTGATGGCAAAGCGTTTGAGCGGCCCGATCTGGATACCGCCTATGTTGAGCCGCGCAATGATGTTGAACGCACTTTGGTCGGCTTTTGGCAGGAATTGCTGGGCATTGGTCAGGTTGGCGTCGAAGACAGCTTCTTTGACCTTGGCGGTCACAGCCTGATCGCCGTGCGTCTGTTTGCGATGGTGAAAAAGACCTACCGGGTTGATTTCCCGATCTCTATTTTGTTTGAGGCCCCGACGGTCGCCGCCTGCGCCCGCTTGATCATCGATCAAATCGGAGAGGTCGATGGCGATGCCCCGGCAGCCGCCAAACCCAGTGCGCCCGCGCGCCGCTTTACCCATCTGGTGCCGATGCACCAAGGGGAGGGCGGGGCCAAGCGGCCGTTTTTCCTAGTCGCGGGTATGTTCGGCAACGTGCTGAACCTGCGCCATCTGGCGCAGTTGTTGGGTGGCGATCGCCCATTCTACGGCATGCAGGCGCGGGGACTTTTGGGTGATGTCGAACCACACCGCACCCTGCCAGAGGCCGCAACCGATTACATCGCTGAACTGCGCCAAGTGCAGCCGCGCGGCCCCTATATGTTGGGCGGCTTTTCGGGGGGTGGTCTGACTGCATGGGAAATGGCGCGTCAGCTAGAGGCGGCGGGTGAAGAGGTATCGTTACTGGTGTTGCTTGATACACCGCTGCCGATGCGCCCTGCGTTGTCGCGCGTCGACAAGGCACTGATCAAACTGGCCGAACTGCGGGCCGGTGGGGTTGGATACATTGCCCAATGGGCGCGCAACCGTTGGGAATGGGAGATGCAAAAGCGAAACCCAAAAACCGATGCCGCAAGCGAAACCCAGTTTCACAATGCCGCCATCGAAGAGGCGTTCCGCAGCGCACTGCCCGGATATGTCATGCCAATGCGTCAGGGCGCCGCCGCAATGTTCCGCCCCGCTCTTGACCGTAAGTGGCAGGTGTCGGGTGGCAAATGGGTCAGCACGGCCAAGGAATACGTCTACCCAGACAATGACTTGACCCAGTTCGCCCCGGCGTTAGAGGTGATAGAGGTTCCCGGCGATCACGACAGTATGGTGCTGGAACCGAACGTCCGGGTGCTCGCCGCCAAAATGCGTGTGGTGATTGCGCGCGCCGAAGGGGCACAAGGCAATGTCGTGTCCTTGGCCCTTGCCACGGCGGCGGAGTGATCATCATGCCAGGTTTGCTGACAGTGATTTTGAACTGGCGCACGCCAGACATGACCCTCCGCTCGGCTGAGGCGGCGCTCAAGGCGCTTGAGGGGATTGAGGGCGCTTTGGTCATCGTTGACAACGCGTCTGGTGATGGCTCGTTTGAGGCAATGTCGACCGAGGTAAGGGCACGCGGTTGGGACAAGGGGCCGCAACAGGTGCGGGTCGTGCAAGCAGGGCGTAACGGCGGTTTTGGAGCGGGCAACAATTATGGCATCCGCGCCGGTATGCCAGATGGGACCAAGCCCGACTATGTTTATATCCTGAATTCTGACGCTTTTCCCGAACCGGACGCGATTCGGGCGTTGATGGATCATCTGGAAACCCATCCAAAAACCGGCTTTGCGGGCAGCTACATATACGGCGATGACGGTGCCCCACACCGCACCGCCTTTCGCTTTCCATCCATCGCTGCAGAGTTTGAGGCACAGGCGCGCTTTGGCCCGATCAGCCGGCTGTTCCGCAACAAAATCGTGGCCCGCCCCATCCCTGATGCGACGGTTCAGGTCGATTGGTTGGCGGGCGCCAGCATGATGATGCGCCAATCGGTGTTGGATCAGATCGGCATTTTTGACGAAACCTTCTTTCTATACTTTGAAGAAACCGACCTGTGCCGTCGCGCAGCCCTTGCAGGTTGGCCCACGGATTACGTTGTCGAAAGCCGGGTTGTTCACATCGGCTCGGTCTCTACTGGCATGAAGAAATGGCAGCGCATCCCCGGCTTTTGGCTCGACTCGCGCCTGCATTATTTTACCAAAAACCACGGTGCGCTTTATGCGACTCTTGCCACGCTGTCGCATATCGCAGGCGGCATTTTGTGGCGCGCCCGCCTGTTGATCCAAAACAAGGACCGGGGCGATCCACCGCATTACTTGCGCGACATGGCCAGCCATGGTTTGCGCCGTTTATTTACCTTTTCGGGGGACAGTGCCCCCATCAAAACCCGCCCTGCGAAATAGGGTAAGGACCGTATGATGACCCAGTTTTCGACTTTGCTGATTGGCAATGAATCCTTGACGCGTGAATGTGGCGACGTGCTTTTGGCGCGGGGCCACAAGATCGCGGGTGTCGTGACGCGCAACGCCGATGTGCGGTCATGGGCCTCGGCCAAAGGCCTGCCTGTGGCCGCTCAGAATGATTACGCCGCGACCGCTGGTTGGCAGTTTGACTGGCTGTTGTCCGTGGCCAACCTGAACATCATTCCGGCAGACGTGCTGGCTCGCGCCGTCAAAGGGGCGGTCAACTTTCACGACGGACCCTTGCCCGCCTATGCCGGTCTGAACGCCCCGGTTTGGGCGATTCTGAACGGTGAGACGCAGCACGGCATCACATGGCACATGATCGAAGGCGGGGTGGACGAAGGCGACATTCTGGAACAGCGCCTGTTCGAGATCGCCCCCGGTGACACCGCCCTGACCCTGAATACCCGCTGCTTTGAGGCTGCCCTCGAAAGCTTTCCCGCCGTTGTGGGGCAGTTGGAAACCGCGCTGAGCCGGCGCAAACAAGACCTGACAAAGCGCAGCCTGTACTTGCGCGCTGATAGACCCCAAGCGTTTGGCTGCATTGACTTTACCCAACCCGTTGACCGGGTTTTGGCGCTTGTAAATGGGTTGGACCACGGGCGCTATTGGAACCCGATGACCACCGCCAAAATTGCTTTGGCAGACCGTGTTCTGAACGTCGGCTCTGCCGAGCGCACTGCGGCCAGCACTGCCGTTGCCGGAACAGTTCTGTCGGCAAGCGACGAGGGACTTGTCGTCGCCTGCGCCGATGGTGCGGTGCGGTTGACCCGGTTAACTTGCCTTAACAAGGGTTTGGCCGTCGATGCCAGCACGATCAAAGACGCATTGCTGCCCAGCCTGACCGTGGCAACAACTGACGCTTTGACGGTGGCCCAAGCGCGCGTCGCTGCCACTGACGGCGCGGTGCGCAAAGCGCTTGCGCGCCTGCAACCCGCCGTACTGCCCATGGCGGGCGACGCGGCGCAATCCGTCGATTGGCAACATTTGCCACTTGATACGGGCTTGGACCTTGCCACGCTTGGACTTGCCTCTGTGCGGGCTTTGGGTGTTGAGGCGACAGATTTGGCCTATACCCAAGACACAAACCCGGCCGCAGATTATCTTAGCCAATGGGTGCCGTTGCACATTGATGTTTCTACGACTGTCGACGCCGCGCGCGGACAGTTTGCCACAGCTTGGGCAAAGGCGCAAAACACGCCGCATTTTGCCCGTGACCTGATGGCGCGTGACATGGCTTTGGCGGGCTTGGTGCCGCCACAGATCGCCTTGAGCGACGGCCAACTGCCGCTGACTGGCAGCGTGATCACCCTGACCGCAACCACGCTTCACTTTGACGCCGCCCGCCTGACCCGTGCCAATGCCACGGCCCTTGCCGCGCGCTTGTCGCATATTGCGCGGGTCATCTCAGCAAAGGCTGGAACCGCCGCAATGGCCGATGTGCCCGCTATGGGTGCCGATGAATTGGCCCAAGTCCTCCACGGCTGGAACCAGACCGCCCGCGACTATGATCGCAACTTGTGCGTCCATCAGGGGTTTGAGGCACAGGTGGCAAAGACCCCCGATGCCGTGGCCTTGGTATGCGAAGGCCAAAGCCTGACCTATGCCCAACTGAACGCAAGCGCCAACCGCACCGCACATGTGCTGATCGGTATGGGGGTCGTCCCCGGTACTCTGGTCGGCCTCTGCGCCCGCCGCAGTCTTGACTTGCTGATCGGCGCACTTGCCATCCAAAAAGCGGGTGGCGCCTATGTGCCGATGGACCCGGCCTATCCCGCCGACCGGATCGCCCTTTACATCGAAGACAGTGCTTGCCCGGTGATTGTGACCCAATCCGATATTGCCGCCACATTGCCAGCCCATAGCGCGCAGGTTCTTTGCCTTGATACCGACACCCGCGCGCAATCCACTGCCGTCACCAACCCCGAAAGTGGCGTTAAACCCGCTGATCTGGCCTATATGATCTATACCTCCGGCTCCACTGGCCGCCCAAAAGGCGTGATGGTGGAACATCGTAACGTCATCA
>JAAFIJ010000134.1 GCA_013298675.1 Rhodobacterales bacterium
CGCTGCGCACTGAAGGGGTAGAGGATTTCCATTTCTACACCCTGAACCGTCCGCATTTGACCCGTGAAGTGGTGCGTGCTTTGGGCATCAGCCCGGAACTGATTTTGGAAAAGGTTGCCTGACCCAAGGATCATTGTCTCCCCTATGAGGGTCAACAAAAGGTGACTGATTGCGCGCTTGCCCATCGGGCGGCGCGCTTTTTTTGTGCCAGTTGGCAAGGACCGCGCATTTCGGCTATGTTTTGAAAAATTGCCAAAGGAGGCCCCGCGTGCCCAAGCCGATTTATGTGTTGAATGGACCGAACCTGAACCTGTTAGGGCTGCGCCAACCAGAGATTTACGGCAAAGAGACGCTGGAGGATGTGGCCGCGTCCCTTGGGGATCTTGCCGAGGATCTGGGGCAAACGGTGCGCTGTTTGCAGTCCAATCATGAAGGGCAGCTGGTGGATTGGATCCATGAGGCACGGAGCCAAGCGTCGGGCATCATCATCAATCCGGGTGCCTATTCACATACCTCTATCGCGATTCTAGACGCGCTGAACGCCTTTGAAGGGCCAGTGATCGAAGTTCACATTTCCAACATCCACAAGCGCGAGGCGTTTCGGCATCATTCCTATGTCTCGGCACGTGCCGAGGGGGTGATCGCGGGATGCGGAACCGAAGGTTATTTGTTGGCGTTGCGCCGGCTTGCGGGGTTGAGTGCGCGCTGAATGGGGGGAGCCTCCGGCGGGGATATTTAGGAACAGATGAAAGTGGCCGGGTGCGTTGATCCTTTAAGGATCGCTACATCACGGCGCCGATTTGCCATGGGACGAATTCTGCGCCGCCAAAGCCCAAGTCCTCGGACAAAGTGCGCGCGCCGGATGCGACGGAGATGATTTTCTCCAAGATTTCTGCGCCTTTCGTGGCGATGGGGACGCCGTCGATGATGTCGCCGCAATTGATGTCCATATCCTCTGCCATGCGGGTGTACATTTCGGTGTTGGTGGCGAGTTTGATGCAGGGGCTGGGTTTGTAGCCTGAAACAGAGCCCCTGCCAGTGGTAAAGACGATCAGGGTTGCGCCACTAGCGATTTGGCCGGTGACCGAGCAGGGGTCGTAGCCGGGGCTGTCCATATAGACAAAGCCGGTTTCTGTGATGGGTTCTGCGAATTTATAGACTGCGGAGAGAGGGGCAGTGCCGCCTTTGGCGACAGCCCCGAGGGATTTTTCCAAGATCGTGGTCAGGCCGCCGCGTTTGTTGCCGGGGCTGGGGTTGTTGTCCATCTCGCCGCCATTGCGCATGGTGTAGTCTTCCCACCAGGCGATGCGGCTGATCAGTTTTTCACCCACTTCGGAGGTCACTGCGCGGCGCGTCAGCAGATGTTCTGCGCCATAAATTTCTGGTGTTTCTGACAGAATCGTTGTGCCGCCCATGCGCACCAAGAGGTCGCTGGCCGCACCTAACGCAGGGTTAGCGGTGATGCCTGAATATCCGTCAGAGCCGCCACATTGCAGGCCCACGATCAGTTTTGAGACTGGAGCGGGGGTGCGTGCGGTTTTGGCGGCAACTTCGGCCATTTCGCGCAGCACTTCGAGCCCTTTGGCGATTGTGGCGCGGGTGCCGCCGGTGCCTTGGATGGTCATATAGCGGAAATTACCATCCGGGCGCAGGCGGCCTTGCCCGACGAGATCCGGCACCTGGAGCACTTCGCACCCAAGGCCAACCAAGAGGATTCCGCCGAAATTGGCGTTGCGTGCATATCCTTTGAGGGTACGCATCAAAGTGTCATACCCTTCGTTCACCCCAGACATGCCACATCCGGAATTGTGCACGATGGGCACAAAGCCGTCGATGTTCGGCATGGATGACAGGAGGGGGTCCTTTTCGGCGGCCTCGGCGATGAAACGAGCGACGGAACCAGAGCAGTTCACAGACGTCAAGATACCGATGTAGTTGCGCGTGCCAACTTGGCCATCGCTGCGCGGATAGCCCATGAAGCTGAGCGGCGTAAGTGAGGGCAAGGGTGTGGCCTCGGTGCCGATAGCATAGTCTGTACTATGTGGGCCCATGCCAAGATTATGGCTGTGGATGTGAGCACCTTTTGGAATGTCTTGGGTCGCCTGACCTATGGATTGTCCATAGCGCAGGACGGTCTCGCCCGCCGCAATGGCGCGCGTAGCGAGTTTGTGGCCGCGCGGAACCGCGCCCGGAATTGCAGTATCAAACCCTTCTGGCACGGCGCCTTTGGGCAGATCGGTCAATGCGATGACGAGGTTGTCTTTCGCATGCAATCGGATAATAGCATCAGCCATAACGTCACCTCAAACCCGCGACCTGCATCGCCCTTGCTTGACACAAGGTGCGACTGGTCTAACATGTTAGCATGCTACAAGAGCCACAAACCGTTACACAAGAGGACAATGGCGTATCTCGCCTGTTAGCGACGGATCGTTTCGCGGGCTCATTGGGTTTGCGGGTTTATCATAGCTTGCGGCACGCGATTTTGACGCTTGCGCTCCGCCCCGGTGAAATATTGCGCAAGCCAGAGATCTGCGAGCATCTTGGCGTGTCAAGGAGCCCGGTATCCGATGCGGTGGCGCGGTTGGCTGCGGATGGTTTGGTGGATGTGGTCCCGCAAGCGGGCACATTCGTGACCTTTTTGTCCATGTCTGAAATTCGTGCGGGGGCCTTTATTCGCGAAGCAATAGAGGTTGCAACAGCAGTACATATGGCGACCGTGATTACGGATGATCAATTGCGTCAATTGCGCCGAAATCTGGTGATGCAAGAGGCGCTTGTCGCCGACGGTGATCATCAGGGATTTATGCAGCTGGATATGCAAATGCATGAACTGTTGCTGTCATTCACCGGCTTTCCCCGTCTTTCCGAAGTATCTGACACGGCTTGGCTAAGTGTGCACCGCGCGCGCCAGTCCCTGTTGCCCTTTGAGGGGCGGATGGCCGCAGCATTGCGAGAGCACCAAGCCATTCTCGCTGCACTTGAGGCGCATGATCCCGAAGCGGCGCGGGGGGCGGTGCAATTTCATTTGCGCCAGTTGCTGAAAAATCTTGCGCCGTTGGAGCATGAGCGCCCCGAATTGTTTTCCGCTTTGCCTGAAAGAGCATGATGTCCCTGTCCAACCGCCCCCGCTATGCGACTCGCCTGAACGCCTTTAAGACCAAGGGTGACTCTGTGGCGGAAATGATCGCCAAGGTCGCAGCCGTCGGGGGGCTAAACGCCGCCGACCTGAATTATCCGGATCATTTTGATCATCATACTGCGCGCGAGGTGTCGCGTGTATTGGCCGATCACGGCTTGGCGCTAAATGGCTTGGCGATGCGCTATTATACTGATCCGGGGTTTCGGTTGGGTGCGTTTACCCATCCGGATTCCACGGTGCGCCGAGCGGCAATCGATTTGACCAAGTCAGGGATTGATGCGGCGGCGGAAATGGGTGCGCCTTTGATGACCCTGTGGTTGGGTCAAGACGGGTTCGACTACAGCTTTCAATCCGATTACACGCGGATGTGGGATGATACCATCGCCGCCATCGCTGAGGTGGCCGATCATAACCCGGACGTCGATATTTCCATCGAATACAAACCGAATGAGCCGCGCGCCCACGTGGTGCTGCCCGATATGGCCACCACGCTTTTGGCACTGACAGAAGTGGGGCGGGCCAACACCGGGGTGACACTTGATTTCTGTCACATGCTGTTTGCGGGCGAAATGCCGGCCAAAGCTGCCATGTTGGCGGCACGCCGAAGCCGGATTTTGGGGGTTCATCTGAATGATGGTTATGGCAAGCGCGATGATGGTTTGATTGCCGGAAGTGTGCATCCGGTCCAAACGGTGGAGTTGTTTGTGGCCTTGATGCGGGCGGGTTACGACGGTGCGATTTATTTCGACACGTTTCCCGATCATGGTGGCACCAATCCCTTGCAAGAAGCGCGCGCCAATATTGCCTTGACCGAAAGGTTGCGAGAGATTGCAGCGGGCTTGGCCAACAGTGCAGATTTGGCTGCGGCGCAGGCTGCACAGGATGCGGCCCGCGCGACTCGTATAGTTACTTCAGCGATATATGGCCTGCCGTAGGATATTCGTTTGATTCTAAGGTCTAGTGGGCTTCGGCGGGCAGCAAACCTGCGGTGCGCAGCGCCTGCCAAAGGTCTGGCGGAATACGCGCCTTAGCAGCCGCCAAGTTGCCTGCCATTTCTGCCACGCTTTGCCCGCCCGGAATAATTGAGACGACAGCAGGGTGCGACAGCGGAAACTGAAACGCCGCATCGACCAGTCGTATTCCGTGTGCGGCGCATATCTGTTGCAGCTGGCCTGCCCGTTGCATCGCCCAATCTGGGGCGGGGTCATAGTTGTAAAATGCGCCCGGGCGGGGGCCTGTGGCCAAAATTCCCGAATTGTAGGGGCCGCCTATGACGATACCAACGCCACGCGCCTGTGCCATCGGCAAAAAGGTGGTCAGTGCCTCTTGTTCCAGCAGTGTGTAGCGGCCAGCGAGGAGGAAAAGGTCGAAATCGCCGCGTTCCAGCAGCCATTGGCAAGGTTGCCATTCGTTGACACCGGCGCCAAAGGCCTTGATGACCCCTTGATCGCGCAGTTGGATCAGCGCGCGGTAGCCCCCTGCCATAAACTCTGCCAAACGTGCATCAAGCGTTTGCTGTGACCCTTGGCTAAAGACGTCAAGATCATGGGCATACAAGATATCAATGCGGTCCACACCAAGACGTTCGAGGGAAAATTCAATCGACCGCAGCGTGGCGTCATAGCCATAGTCAAAAACTCCAACGCGGGATGGCACCTCGAACCATTTGCCCAATCCTTCGCGCGTCCCGGGGGTGGCTGCCCGCAAAAGCCTGCCGATTTTGCTGGACAGCACAAACTCGTCACGCCGTTTGCTGCGAAAGAAACGGTTCATTCGGGTTTCCGACAGGCCCAACCCATATTGCGGAGCGGTATCAAAATAGCGCACGCCTCCGTCCCATGCCGCCTCTAGGATCGCCAATGCGTCATCGTCGGAAATGGCACGGTAAAGGTTGCCCAAAGGCGCGCCGCCAAAGCCCAGCTCGGTAAACCTCAGCCCACCATTTCCGATCCGGTCCCAATGTCGTATCGGCAGCATTTTGGCCCCCCTCGCACGGTTCTGCATATCCTAACATGCTAGTATGTTCCGCCTTCACATCCAAGGATCATTGCGCTAGCGTTCTACAAAACTATAGGTGTGTTGATGCGATTCAAGGCCGTTTTCGGAACCAACAAACCGATCATTGCAATGGTTCATTTAGGCGCGTCACCCGGTGCGCCTTTGTACAATGCAGATCGAGGCATTGAAGGGATATTGCAAAACGCCCGCGCCGATTTGCGTGCGTTGCAGGCCGCAGGCTTTGATGCCGTGATGTTTGGCAATGAAAATGATCGCCCATATGAGCTGAAGGTAGATACAGCGGCGTCGGCGACCATGGCCTATGTCATTGGCCGTTTGCGTGGTGAGATCACCGTGCCCTTTGGTGTCAATGTGCTGTGGGACCCGGTCAGTTGCTTTGCTGTGGCGGCGGCGACAGGCGCGCAGTTTGTGCGTGAGATTTTCACTGGCACCTATGCCTCGGATATGGGGATTTGGGCCCCTGATGCAGGTGCTGCGGTGCGCTATGCGACGCGGGTTGGGGCGGGTGACGTCGTGCGGCTGTACAATGTCTCGGCCGAGTTTGCAGACTCGCTTGATCGGCGCAGTTTGGCCGATAGAGCGCGCTCTGCGGTGTTCTCGTCGATCCCGGATGCCGTGCTGGTCTCAGGGGCGATCACGGGCGAGGCCGCGAAAATGACCGACCTTGAAGACGTCAAACGCGCCTTGCCGAATACGCCCGTTTTGGCCAATACAGGGGTCAAGCATACGACCGTAGCCGAAGTGCTGGCCGTGGCAGATGGTGCGATTGTGGGCTCTGCGCTAAAGTACAATGGTGACACGTGGTCAGCCGTGGACCCAGAGCGCGCAAAGGATTTCATGGACCGCGTCCGCGCCGTGCGGGGTGGCACATGATCCTTCCACCTGTGGGCGATCTGACCATAGAGTTGATGTTGATCCCGGGGCTTTCGGGCTATGAAACCCGCGTCGCCCACGCAATCGTCACGCATTTGGATAGTTTGGGCCTGGCGCATCAGTCGGACCGCTTGGGTAATCTGCGCTGCACTTTGCCCGGCGATCCCGACTTGCCCTCGGTCATGGTGTTTACGCATATGGATCAGCTTGGGTTCATCGTGCGCAAGATTGAACCGAACGGCCTGATCAGGATCGAACGTTTGGGCGGGGTGCCAGAGCGTGCTTTGCCCGCGCAGGCGGTGGTTTTATGCACCAAAAACGGGGACTTGCCCGGCTTGATTGCCAACAAAAGCCATCATGCCACCTTGCCCGATGAAAAGTACAAAGTGCTGCCCTATTCCGAGTTGTACATCGACGCGGGCTTTGTCAGCAAAGAACAGGCCATTGCGGCGGGTGTCCAAATTGGCACACCAGTCACGTATATGCCGCGCGCGATGCATTTGGCCAACGGCCGAATAGCGGGTACATCGGTCGATGACCGCGCGGGCTGTGCGGCATTGTTAAAGTTGGTAGAGGCGCGGATAGGAAAGCGCGGTCCGACCGTGCATTTCGTTTGGTCGGTGCAAGAGGAATATAACCTGCGCGGCGTTTTGCCTGCGGCGACCGACCTTGCCCCAGCGATCGCCCTGCAAATTGATCTGTTGCTCGCCTGCGATACCCCCGACATGACGTATCGTGGCGATGTCGCGCTGGGCGCTGGGCCGGGCCTGTCGCTCTATTCCTTTCACGGACGCGGTACGTTGAACGGCGTTATCCCGCACCCAGCACTTGTTGAGCTGTTTGAAGATGCGGCGGCGGCGGCATCACTTGGGTTGCAACGCTCTGCCCATACGGGCGCATTGACGGATCTGAGTTACATTCAGTTTATGGGCAACCAAGGGGTGGCCTGTCTCGATGTGGGCTTTCCCATGCGCTATTCGCACTCTGCGCTAGAGGTGGTTGATCCTGCAGATCTGGACGGGCTGGTTACGTTGCTTGATGCAGCGATTGGCGCGATTTCACCGAAATTGAACCTGACGCGCTGATCATGACCTATACACTTGGCATCGATATCGGGACCTTCGAATCCAAAGGCGTTTTGGTTGATGGAGTTGGGCAAATCGTCGCTAGCGCCTCGCGACCGCACAAAATGCTGGTGCCGCTACCCGGTTGGGCAGAGCACCGCGCCGAAGAGGATTGGTGGGGCGACTTCGTCGCTATTGCGCGCGACATTCTCGGCCAAACCGGCATAGACCC
>JAAFIJ010000135.1 GCA_013298675.1 Rhodobacterales bacterium
GCAATCTCTTCGACCGAAGCAAACGCCTCAAGATGGGCGGGGGCGACCGTGGTGATCATCACCACGTCGAGTTGGGCCATGCGGGCCAAGGGCGAGATTTCACCGGGGTGGTTCATCCCAATCTCGATCACCGCAAAGTCACACTCTTGGGGCATGCGTGCTAGCGTCAGCGGCACCCCCCAGTGGTTGTTATAGCTGGCCTCGGCCGCGTGAACGCGGCCCTGCCCCGCCAAAATCTTGCGCAACATCTCTTTGGTAGAGGTTTTGCCAACTGAACCCGTAACGCCGACCACCTTTGCTTTGGTTCGGGCGCGCGCGGCCATGCCCAACCGCTCTAGTGCGGCCAAAACATCGTCAACGACCAACAAAGGTGCGTCCTTGTCAACGCCGTCAGGAATACGCGACACAAGCGCAGCTCCTGCCCCTTTTGCCAAAGCGGCCGCCACGAAATCATGGCCGTCGCGCTGATCTTGCAAGGCCACGAACAGATCGCCCGATTGCAACGTCCGGGTATCTATCGACACACCATTCACGTGCCAATCTCCATGCGTTTTGCCCTTGGTCGCGGCCACGGCGTCTTTGGCTGTCCACAGGTCCATCAGATCAATCCATCCAAAGCCGCGACAGCGACGCTTGCTTGTTCCACGTCATCAAAGGGATAGACGGCTCCGTTGATCACTTGCCCGGACTCGTGGCCTTTGCCCGCGATCAACAAGGCGTCCCCTGGCTGCAAGGCGTCAACGCCCAACAAAATCGCCTCGGCGCGGTCGCCCACCTCATTGGCATCCGGGCAGGCTGCCATGATCTGCGCGCGAATCGACGCAGGGTCTTCAGACCTTGGATTGTCATCGGTGACAAACAGAACGTCTGCGTTCGCACGTGCGGCGGCCCCCATCAGCGGGCGCTTGGTGCGGTCACGGTCACCGCCGGCACCAAAGACAACCACGATCCGCCCCATCACATGCGGCCGCAAAGCCCGCAGCGCGGTATTGAGTGCATCTGGTGTATGAGCGTAATCCACGAACACCGAGGTGCCATTGCGCCGCGTTGCGGCCAGTTCCATCCGACCGCGCACGCCCGATAGCTGTGTCAAAACCCCGAACACCTTGTCAGGTGCATCACCGGATGCGATCACCAGACCCGCCGCCAAGGCCACGTTCTCTGCCTGAAACCCACCGATCAACGGTAAGCGCAGTTGATGTGGCACGCCCTTCCACGCAAAGCGCACCTCTTGACCCAAGGCATCAAAACGTTGTCCCATGATCTGCAAATCGCAATCGGCACCGTGCCCAACCGTGAAGACCGTTTGTCCGCGATTTTGCGCAATGGCGCTTAACAATACACCCTTTGGATCGTTCATGTTGATCACCGCGATGCCTTGATCTGACAAAACCCGCGAAAACAGAGCAGCCTTGGCGCTGAAATACGCCTCAAATGTCTTGTGATAATCCAAGTGATCTTGGGTGAAATTGGTAAAACCTGCAGCACACAGATCAACCCCGTCCAAGCGACGTTGATCCAGGCCGTGGCTTGAAGCTTCCATCGCGGCATGGGTGACGCCGGCCGCTGCGGCTTGTGCCAACATATTGTGCAAGGTGATCGGGTCGGGGGTCGTGTGCGACGAGGGCGCAGACCAAGCGCCCTCTACGCCCGTGGTGCCGATGTTGATCGCCTCATGCCCCAGCAAAGTCCAGATCTGACGCGCAAATGTGGCAACAGAGGTTTTTCCATTCGTGCCCGTGACTGCCACGATGGTCTTGGGCTGCGCCCCAAACCAAATCGCAGCCACGCGCGAAAACACCTCGCGCGGGTCATCACAGATGATCAAAGCGGCTTTGGATCCGGCAAGGGCTTGGGCACCAAGCGACGCGCCTTCCGCGTCTGTGACGATTGCCGCAGCGCCCATGCGCAAAGCAGGGCCGATAAACTCGGCCCCGTGCATTTCCGTCCCCGGAAGGGCCGCAAACAAGAACCCCTCACGGACCGACCGGCTGTCAAGCGCAAGCCCCACAATATTGGGGTTGACGCCACCGCGCGCGGTCAATCCTAAATCAGAGAGTTTCCTGTCGGCCATGGCATACCCCAAACGTTACGATCGCTCATTGTTTGACGGCTGTTAGCGCATCCGTGCCAGCAGGTTCAACCACTGGACGCATCCCCAGCAGCGGAGCGGCACGTTTAATGATCTCGGCGGCAAGCGGAACTGCTGTCCAACCGGCGGTGCGCAACGGTTTGGAGCCGCTGGTTTCGACCGGTTCATCAAGGCTGACCACCAAAACGTATTCAGGATGGCTGGCCGGAAACACAGCGGCAAAGGTGTTGATCACCTTGTCGTCATAATATCCGCCTGTGGGCGATGGTTTGTCCGCGGTGCCTGTTTTGCCCGCAACCTCGTATCCCGGAATATCGGCCATTGTCGCGGTGCCACTGACCACCACACGGCGCAACATTTTCACAGATTCTTCGGCCGCATAAGCCGACATGACCCGGTCACCCGGCGTTGGATCAGCCTGCGCGAGCAGCGTGGGCTTTACTGTCACGCCGCCATTGGCAATTGTCGCGTAAGCGGTCGCAAGGTTCAACGGACTGGAAGAAACACCATGGCCAAACGCGGCAGTGACCGTCACGATATCGGGCCATTTCTTTGGATATTGGGGTTTGGCACCCATGGCTTCGATCAATTCTACCGGGGACGATGAAAAGAGCCCGAGAGAGCGCAGAAACGCTTGCTGCCGCTCTGCGCCGATCATCAACGCTATGTGACCGCTGCCGATGTTCGACGACACCTCTATTACCTCGGACAATGTTTTCGTCGGGCCATAATTATGGCCATCATATTCGCTGATCGTCTTGCGCCCGATTTTCAAGAAGGACGTGTCGACAGGAGAATCTGCATTCAACAGCCCAAGATCCATTGCTTGGGCGGCTGCAAAAATCTTGTAGGTCGACCCCAGTTCATACAGTCCCTGCACCGCGCGGTTGAACAAAGGGCTGTCGCCCGGCTCTCCTTTGACCAAGGGATTGGGTCGATCATTCGGATCAAAGGTCGGCATCGACGCCATCGACAGAATTTCACCTGTCTTGATGTTCATCAAGATGACCGCCCCACCGCGGGCGCTGTACATGTTGACGCCGGTCTCTAGCAGTTCTTCGACATGCGCCTGCACGGTCATATCAAGTGACAGGCGCAATGGGCGGCCTGCCTGCTCGGGATCACTCAGGCGGCTGTCCATGAATTTTTCAATGCCGGCCGTGCCGATGATCTGGGCGCTGCCAACGCCCTCGGCCCCAAAGGAAGACCCGCCCAGCACATGGGCGGCAAGGGTGCCATTCGGATAGAGCCGCATCTCTCGCGGGCCAAACAGCAGACCTGGATCGCCGATCTCATGGACCGCCTGAACCTGCTCTGGGCTAAGCACCTTGCGAACCCACATAAAGCTGCGCCCATCGGTAAAGCGGCGATGCAGCGTTTCGGCATCAAGGTCTGGGAAAATCTGCGAAAGTTCAGTCGCCACGCGACGAGGGTCAACCAAATCGCGGGTTTGAACGTAAAGCGCATTGGTTTGCATATTGGTGGCCAGAACATGGCCGTTGCGGTCCTCAATATCAGCGCGACCAGACGCAATCGCATCGCCACCGGCGCTGGACCTTGGCTCTACCGGTTCAGTTGACGCAAGCATCCCCATGCGCGCACCGATCAGCGTAAATGCCGAGAAAAAGCACAAAATCAGAATAACGAGACGCAACTGCGCCTGCCCCCGCGATTTGTCGCGCATCTGTTCATGGCGCAAGCGCAAGTTTTCACGTTCAATCGTGTCCGGGTTTTCGCCCAAGGTGCGCGCGCGCAAAATCCGTGCAAGGGGCCGAAGCGGAACGCGGGTCATGGCGTTTGTACCTCTCCAGACGGCTCGATCTCGGCCGCAACCAACTCTCCTGCGACATCCACCGTGTTTTCGATATCGATGGCAATGGAAGCATTCTGGGTGGGATAAGACACCTCTGCGACCACGCCAAACTGTGACGCCTGCATCGGCATCAGGCCCAAGCGGTCAAAATTCACGGCCGCAAGGTCGCGCAAACGGGAGGGGCGGTTCAGATAGGCCCATTCGGCGCGTTGAATAGCGAGGCTATCGCGCAATTGGGCGATTTCGTCTTGCAACTGGGCAACTTCGCGCAACGACGCTTGGGTCGCATAGTTTTCACGGTATGCCCAAAATCCAAGGCCGAGGACCGCGATAAACGTCAATACATAGATGACAGGGCGCATGATCAGCGGCGTCCTTTCTTTGAGGGAAGGTCAGGCGCATCAAGCTGCGCGAAATTGGGGTCTTTTGCCGGGGCATCGGTACGCCTTGCCACACGCAGTTTTGCCGACCTTGCGCGTGGGTTGTCGGCAAGTTCGGCATCATCTGGGCCGACGGCCTTGCGCGTAACCAACGTAAAGCGCGCATCGCTGCCAATTTTGGCAGGCGCATAGCGATTGGTGTTTGGATCTTCGCCTGACGCGTTTTGGAAAAACCGCTTTACCACGCGGTCCTCTAACGAATGAAAGGTCACAACTGCCAGCAATCCACCCGGTTTCAGCGCGCGTTCAGCCGCACCCAGCCCGTCTACCAGTTCCGCAAACTCTGCATTGACCGCGATGCGCAACGCTTGAAAACTGCGGGTCGCGGCGTGGCTTTGGCCCGGTTTTGGACGTGGCAAGCATTTGGAAATGATCTCTGCCAAGCGCAAGGTGTTGGTAATCGGGTCCAAGGTGCGAGCCGCCACAATCGCATGCGCAATCCGGCGAGAGGCACGCTCTTCGCCGTAATGATACAAGATGTCTGCAATCCGCTCTTCGCTGGCGGTATTCACAATGTCAGCAGCGCTTTCGCCAGATTGGCTCATCCGCATGTCCAGCGGACCGTCTTTCATAAAGGAAAACCCGCGCTCTGCCAGGTCCAGTTGCATTGAGGACACACCCAGATCAAGCACGATGCCGTCCAACAGTTGACCTGCGTGGCCGTCCATATCGCTGAAATTGCCCTGAACCAGTCGCAAACGCGTGCCATATTCGGCCATCAAAGGCGCGGCCATTTGCAGGGCCAATGGGTCACGGTCGACGCCGATGACCTGCGCAGCACCCGCATCCAGTAGCCCGCGCGTATAACCACCAGCGCCAAACGTGCCATCAAGCCACGTGCCCTGAACCGGGGCTACCGCAGCGAGCAAGGGACGCAATAAAACAGGAATATGGGCAGTGCGACCGGGCAGAAGATCGCGAGAGTCTTGCATCTGCCTAACCTGCCCTTGCATTCCGCCCGACAAGTGTCAGCGGATCCACATCATCGTCTTCGTCCTCTGCTGCCATTTCCGCATCATAGACTTCACGACGGTAGAGCTTGAAACGGTTGGTAAATCCGGCAAACGTCGCTTCGCCTCCCGACGCCAGATCATCACCCACAAAGCCCATCTTTTCGCGAACCTTGACCGGAAGCACGATACGGCCATCGGGTTCAATTTCGATCATCACCGATCGAGAAATCAAATCACGTTCCGCGCGGTCCCGACTGGGCGAACCAAGTTCCATGCTTTCAATTTGTGCTGCAAGGGCGTCTGCGCCGGCTTTGGAATAACATTCAACAAAGTTGCGATGCTTGCCGCCGTAAACCATATAAACACGCGCGCGGGGGTATTCAGCAGAGGCAGGGTCGTCCGCTTCCAGAATGCGGCGAAAGGCTGCCGGGATAGATACCCGCGCCTTGCTGTCAACCTTTTGGTTGCCCTCGCCTCTGAACGCCTCGGTCGCCATGGGCCTGCCGGTCCCTCTCACTTACACGTTTGGGATCACTTGACCCCGGAATAGAAAAGGCGGACCGAGCTGCTGCCACTGCTCGATCCGCCTACTGTCCCATCGCTGGGGCGTCCAACTGCGCACGCCATCTGGGGGAGATGTCTGCTCGCTCGCGCGTCGGATCTCTTGAATTGGATGAAGGCGGTTGCCTGTATGATCTGTCTCGTAGTGCCTGTTCGGGGTCTTGAGCCGCCCCTGCTTTATTGTCCGCTTCATCTTCCGCAAGAAAGGTATGACACGGGAATTTATGGGAAACAATGGAAAATTTTGGGAGAAACACAGAATATCTTGTGTTTCAGGCACCTCAAGATCAGCATTTAGTGCCGATATCTCACAGATCCGACTACAAATAGGGAGTCCAAGGATTCGATACGCTAAATGTAGGGGGTGAGAGCATTTCAATCCTCGCCCATGCCATCCCAAAATAATTTGCATGTCGACTGGAAATTTGGGTCATGCAAACTCTTCGTCGCACAGAATCTGCCAAAATACGTGATTTCATCAATGAAATATGGGGATTTCGACGAATCACCTAGGGTTGCGTCGACACTTATGTCGAGCGCGCCCATGATTTCCCATGAAGTGTATCATGAGGCAGGCGCTTGCTCTCCTGCCAAAGTTTGGTTGCATTCGTCCAAAGACAGCGCGTTAGGCCATTCCGCCCGCAATCAGGCGCTCGGCAAGACGCGCATAGGCGTCGGCAACGGGCCCCTCGCCCGCCGCGATCGGCGTGCCCGCATCACCTGCAATACGCACCGACAGATCCAGCGGCATTTCGCCCAAGAACGGCAAATCAAGCTTAAGCGCCTCGGCCGCCACACCGCCGTGACCAAAGATATGCGCCTCATGGCCACAGTTCGGGCAGACATATGTCGACATGTTTTCGATCAATCCCAAAACTGGAGTCTTCAGCTTTTGGAACATGTCGAGCGCCTTGCGTGCATCCAGCAACGCCACATCTTGCGGCGTTGACACCACGATTGCACCCGTCAGATGGGTGCGCTGACACAAGGTCAACTGAACGTCGCCAGTGCCCGGTGGCAAATCGATGATCAGAACATCCAATTCCCCCCAAGCGACTTGGGTCAACAACTGCTGCAAAGCGCCCATAAGCATGGGGCCGCGCCAGATCACCGCCTCGTCCTCTTTCAACATCAGACCGATCGACATCATTGTCACCCCATGCGCGTGCAAGGGTTCAATCGTTTTGCCATCAGGCGAGGCAGGTCGCTTTGACACCCCCATCATCCGGGGTTGCGACGGGCCGTGAATATCGGCGTCCAGCAAACCAACGCGGCGACCTTGCCGGGCCAAAGCCACGGCGAGGTTAGACGAGACCGTAGATTTCCCAACGCCACCTTTACCAGAACCCACTGCGATGATGCGCTCAATTCCCGCGATGCGCGCGGGTCCCCCTTGATGCGGTGCAGGATGCTGCCCAATCTTTAGGCTGGGTGCGGCGGGTTTGGCCGCAGGGCCATGCGCCGTG
>JAAFIJ010000136.1 GCA_013298675.1 Rhodobacterales bacterium
CCACGCTGCCCAGCTCTGGTTGGGTAAAGACGGCCGAAGCGATCAATTTATGTTCAAACTTCGTTGGCACGCCCCGGAAAACAGTATCCGCGAATGCGTGGCCCTCGCGGATCGCAACTGGCGTCAGGTTGACGCGGTCGGTCACGTCGCCCACCGCAAAAATCGATGGGACAGCGGTCTGCGACCACTCATCAACCTTGATCTCGCCTTTCGCACCAAGCCTTACGCCCAAAGCCTCAAGCCCCATGCCCGCCGCATTGGGCAATCGGCCAGTCGCATAAAGCACCAGATCAAATTCTTGCGTTGTTCCATCTGTCGCTGTGGCCTGAATTCCGCCAGCCGTCCGGGATAATCGCTGTACATCCGTACCGCAACGAATATCAATGCCCGACGCTTGCATTGCCGCGGCGACATGGCCGCGCGCCTCATCGTCAAACCCGCGCAAAAAATGTGTGCCGCGATAATACTGGGTCACCTGCACACCAAGGCCGTTCAGAATGCCTGCAAACTCTGACGCGATGTAACCACCGCCTACCACCAAGGCGCGGCGTGGTAAGGCATCAAGATGAAACATCTCATTCGATGTAACGGCAAGATCAGATCCCGGAAAATCGGGCACATAGGGCCGACCTCCTGTTGCGATCAAGATATGCTTTGCGCGGAACACCTTTCCGCTGGCGAGTTGGACGCTGTGTGCGTCTTTGACCACGGCCCGCTCATCAAAAACCTCAACGCCCGCGTTCTTCAGCGTGTTGCGATAGGCGGATTCCAATCGCTGCAATTCAGACTCAAGTTGTCGGCGAAACTGCAGCCAGTCAAAACCGCCCAGGGTCGCACTCCACCCATAGGCTTGCGCTTGGGCCACGTCACTCGGAAACCCAGAGGCATAAACCATCAGCTTTTTCGGCACGCAGCCGCGGATCACACAAGTGCCGCCCATGCGGCTTTCTTCGGCCAAGCCGACCTTTGCGCCCCCTTCGGCTGCGGCAATACGTGCTGCACGCACCCCGCCAGAGCCACCACCGATGACAAAAAGGTCGAAATCAAACGCCAAGATCAATCCCCCAGATCGGCAAAAATATTGTCGGTCGGCTTAAAGTAGACCTGATCTTCGGCTTGCGAGCCCGCATTGATGTCACGCACCGTGACCCGTCCGTCACCATGGCCGATGACCACGATGTCACAAATATCAATGAACAACCCATTTTCAACGACGCCCGGAATCTGGTTCAAAACCAAGGCCAGCTGACGCGGGTTGCCAATACGTTTCAGATGCAGATCAAGGATGTAATTTGCCTCGTCGGTGATCAAAGGCTTGTCAGAGTTCATCCGAATTGACGTATCGCGGTTCAAAACATCCAAGGAAACCAGCGTCTCTTCGATCAATGCTTTGGTGGTTTGCCAACCAAAGGGGATGATTTCAACAGGCAGAGGAAAGTTGCCAAGCTGACTGACTTCTTTGGCTGCATCCGCGATGACAATCATCTGGTCACTGGCCGTTGCCACGATTTTCTCTTGCAACAGGGCGGCGCCACCACCTTTGATCAAAGCCAAATTCACGTCAAATTCATCCGCCCCGTCAATGGTCAGGTCCAACCATTTTGCGTCATCCAGCGAAGTGATCGGAATTCCCAATTGCCGCGCCAGTTCGGCAGTGCGGGTCGAGGTCGGAACCCCCACAACCTTTAGCCCCTCGTCGCGGATCCGTTCTGCCAGACAGCGCACCATCCAAGCAGCGGTCGATCCTGTTCCCAAGCCCACCTTCATTCCGCTTTCTATGAATTGCACGGCCCGCTTTGCGGCAACGAATTTGGCGGTGTCTATGGGGGAAAGTTCGGCCGGCATGCTCGGGTCTCCTCATGTGTATGGCTGCGCTTATAGGCAATCTGTCCAAGCGGGGCGAGAGGCAATAATGGCGCTTTTGCCGATAAGCACTTGTTTCACGCCCCGTCAAAGTGGATCGGGGTTGACAGTGCGAGAGATCAAACTCTAAATGCGAATAATTCTCATTAACAAAGACGGACCTGCCGGTGACAAGCCCACAAACGCGCCCAGACACCACCTCCCCAAAGCGCCAAGCCGAAGGATTGTCCTTGGGAAAATGGAAGCTGGCGCGGGGCGAGGCTGCGTTAAGTGACGTTCACCGCACAATTTCAGTTCCGCAGGTAGGTTGGCGCAAGGCGGCTGCGTTTTTCGGTCCCGGATATATGGTCGCCGTCGGTTATATGGACCCAGGGAACTGGGCGACCTCCATCGCTGGGGGGTCAACCTTTGGCTATGCCCTGCTGGTGGTGGCGCTGGTGTCCAATATCATGGCGATTGTGCTGCAGTCCCTTTGTGCCCGCCTTGCCATTGCATCCGGCCGCGATTTGGCCCAGGCCTGTCGTGACGCCTTTCCGAGGTGGGTATCGTTTCCGCTGTGGATCATGGCCGAAATCGCCATCATTGCCACAGATATTGCCGAGGTGATTGGCACTGCGATCGGTCTGAACTTGCTCTTTGGCATTCCGCTGGAACTTGGGGTCATCATAACCGCGCTTGATGTGTTCTTGATCCTGTGGCTGCAAACCAAAGGGTTTCGCTGGCTTGAGGCGTTCATCATTACCCTGTTGGGGGTGATTGCGGTCAGTTTCGGCATTCAGATCCTGCTGGCCGACCCGAATTGGGGTGATGTGATCCGCGGTTTCGCGCCAACGGTCGAAATCGTGAAGAACCCGCAAATGCTATACCTTGCCTTGGGCATTCTGGGGGCGACGGTGATGCCGCATAACCTTTATTTGCATTCGGCCATCGTTCAGACGCGCGCCTACGGGGATAGCTTGGCTGAAAAGCGTCAAGCGCTGCGTTATGCGACAATCGACAGCACCATCGCTTTGATGTTCGCGCTGTTGATCAATTGTTCAATCTTGATCCTCGCCGCTTCAACCTTTTATGCAACCGGGCGCACAGAGATTGCCGAACTTGCCGACGCGCATCAATTGATGGGCCCCCTTTTGGGCGCAAGCTATGCGCCGATGTTGTTTGCGGTGGCGCTTTTGGCCTGCGGGTTGAATTCAACTGTGACGGCCACGCTGGCGGGTCAGGCGGTCATGGAGGGCTTTTTGCAAATGCGCCTGCCGCCATGGCTTCGTCGTCTTGTGACCCGAGGCATTGCAATTATCCCCGCAGCGGGCGTGACGATCTTTTACGGCACACAAGGCACGGGCGAGTTGTTGATCCTGACCCAAGTGGTGCTGTCGCTGCAGTTGTCCTTCGCAGTCGTGCCTTTGGTGATGTTCACCACCAGTCGCGCGAAAATGGGCGATATGGTCGCACCGACATGGCTAAGTGTCTTTGCCATTTGCATTGCAGCGGTCATCATTGCGTTGAACCTAAAGCTGCTGTTGGATTTTGTGGCGAGTTAGCGCAGGCCGACCCAAGAATTATCCGGCGACAGCCGTCACCCCTGCGGCCACTTCTTCCAAGGTCACAAAGCCGTTGGCGTTTTGATCCAACAGCAGGATCCACAAGGCCGCTGCTTCGTCCCTAGGATCAAACCTTGCCAACGCATCAATCTGGCCCAGCGCCATCGCTTCTGGCATAGTGACCGTGTCGTTGTTGTCGGTATCAGCGCGGGCGAACAATGCCATGATCTGACCGCGTTTATCGGCGGCGGCCGCTGCCGCGAGCATGGTTACCTCTGACAGTGCTGCTGCGCCGTCACCATCAATATCCGCCTGTAGCAAGGGCTGCATCGCATAAACCCGCGCCGCCGCACGCTCCATCGCCACAAAATTCTGGACGCCGCGTTTATCGACGCCTTCAGGCCCACCGTAACCAAAGATCAGCTTGGCCGCGTCGCCAAGAAACTGTTCAGGGTTTGACCGCATCGCTTTTTGCATCGCATTCGGCAAATCAGCGCCCAGTGCAGGATTTACCCAAAGCCCGCCGCAAAGAAACACCAGCGCTGCCAGATCTTCTATTCGCCGCATATTAAAACCTCATCTCAAAGTTTCCTTAGTCTTGCCGTTCATAGTTAAGAATTGGTGAAAGAAAGGCGTGCAGAGAAAGGTTTGCAGATTGCTGAGGAAGGGGACAAGCCAGTGACCCACAGAGGCGGGCCATCAGGCTTTCACGCCCGACTCACACGCTTTGCCGCGCAGAACATAGATTAGATGTGGGTCTTGAGCATGAAGTGTCGTATTTTGCCTTTCACCGCAAAGGTGAACCTCAGATACTGCCTGAAAGAATGAAAGGTCTGGCATGTATACTATCCATTATACCCCCGACACCGCATCCATGGTGGTTCGCATCGTGCTGACCGAACTGGGTGTGCCTGCCAAACACCAGTTGATCGACCGCGAGGCAGGTATGCTTGACACGCCGGCCTACCGCGCGATGAATCCGCTGGGTCAGGTTCCAGCTTTTGAAACCCCTGATGGCCCGATGTTTGAGACGGCTGCAATCTTGTTGTACCTTGCCGACAAGCATAACGCCCTCGCCCCTGCTGTGACGTCCGCGCAGCGCGCGGCCTTTCTGAAATGGTACTTCTTCATTTCGTTTAACATTCATCCAACTCTGATGCAGCTGTTCTACCCCGAACGCGTTGCTGGCGCTGATCACGTGGCCCCTGTTGTCGCAGCGGCCCGAGAGCGGATGGCAACTTATCTTTCCATTTTCGACGCGATGGTCGCAGCCGAGAAGCCAAATTGGTTTTCGCCCAACGAACCCTCGATCATGGGTCATTGCATCGGTATGTTGATGCGGTGGCTTGCGGTTTATGGGCCCGGTCACCACACCTATTTTGACTTGCGCGACTATCGTGCAATCGGCCCTGTTCTGGCGATGCACGAAATGCGCCCTGCGGCGCAGAAGATTGCGCAGTTCGAAGAATTGGGTGCCATGCCATATACCAACCCGGTCTCTTGAAGCACCCTCAACACCTGACTTTGGCCTTTTGACCAGAAAGCTGAATATGTTCCTCTCCGTCTTCGATATGTTCAAAGTGGGTGTTGGCCCTTCATCGTCGCACACAATGGGCCCGATGGTTGCCGCTGCACGGTTCTTGGAAACCCTGCGGAATTCACCGTTTCACCCAAAAGGCCTGCGCGCATCGCTGCATGGGTCATTGGCCTTTACCGGGGTTGGTCATGCCACGGACCGCGCCACGATCCTTGGTCTCGCGGGGTTCCATCCAGCAACCTATGATGCTGTCAAGGCCGAAGCAGTCTTGGCCGAGATCGCCCAGACCCATATGATCAGCGCCCCCGGCCTGCCGCCATTGGCGTTTGACCCAAAAAAGGACCTGACCTTTGATTATGGGCCAAACCTGCCCGGCCATGCCAATGGAATGATTCTTAAGGCGACCGATGCGCAGGGTGACGTCATCTTGCAGGAAACCTATTATTCCATCGGTGGCGGGTTTGTTTTGACAGCGGATGAATTGGCCGACGCAGGTGGTTCGAAAACACGCGCCCGCGCTGATGTGCCCTATCCGTTCGAAACCGCCGATGAAATGATGGCGATGGCCGCCTCTTCGGGTTTGAGCATCGCGCAAATGAAACGTGCGAACGAGCTAAAGTTTCGTACCTCGGCCCAGATCGACCAAGGCATCGATCAGCTTTGGCAGGTGATGAATAACTGTATCAACCGTGGGATCAGCACCGAAGGCATTCTTCCGGGCGGCCTGTTTGTCCGCAGACGCGCCAAGGGTATCTATGACGCCTTGATGGCAGAGCGCGGTCTGAACATGACCGCCCCCCACACGATTAACGACTATATGATCACCTATGCCATGGCGGTGAATGAGGAAAACGCAGCCGGTGGGCAGGTTGTGACCGCGCCGACCAATGGGGCCGCCGGGGTGTTACCTGCTGTGATCCGATATTGGCTAGACCACGTGCCGGATGCGTCTGTCTCGCGGATTGAAGAGTTTTTGTTGACGGCCGCCGCCGTGGGCGGCCTTTGCAAACACAACGCTTCTATCTCGGGCGCGGAATGCGGCTGTCAGGCAGAGGTGGGGTCGGCTGCGGCGATGTCAGCCGCGGGCCTGTGTGCCGTCATGGGCGGTACGATCAAACAGGTTGAAAACGCCGCAGAGATTGCCTTGGAGCATCACCTTGGCATGACCTGCGACCCTGTGAAAGGTCTTGTGCAAGTGCCCTGCATCGAGAGAAATGGTCTTGGCGCGATAAAGGCGATCTCGGCGGCAAGCCTAGCCTTGCGCGGCGACGGCGACCATTTGGTCAGTCTGGATGTCTGCATCGAGACAATGCGGCAAACCGGGCATGACATGCATGAGAAATACAAGGAAACGTCGCTTGGCGGTTTGGCAGTGAACGTTCCCAACTGTTAAAGTCTAGGCCGCCAGTCGTCCGCCTGCCAAATAGCCGTGCTGACGCAGGGCGGTGTAAAGGGCAAAGTCCTCAGCCATAACGCTGTGCATCAGTGCAGTCGTCTTCGCCGACAAGTCCCGCTCTGCAGTGGCCAAGGGCGACACGTTGCGGCGTGGCAGGTGCAATGGTTCCCCCACACGCGCGGACAAAAAGGTGATCATCTTGTCCATCTGCGCATGGTCAAACAGATGCTCCACCTGACTGCGCCCCGCCTTTGCGGCAAGGAATTGGCTCTGACGGCCAATTTTCGCGTAAACCGGGGGCGCGTCCATCAAGGTTGCCGCGACAAACTGGTCAAAGCTGATGCCCTTGGTACAAGCGTCGGGCGGCACGCCGTCACGTTGGCGGTAGCGGAACCAGCTGTGTAAATGATCCAATGGCGCACGCATGACCGCAAAGCTTTCCAAAGGCGCGCCAAGTTCTGTCTCTAGCCCAGCGCGCAGTTTCCTTATGTAATGCTGCACGCCCATGTGGCGCGCGCCGTCAATGCGCAAACGGTCAGGGTTGTTGCCAAAACGCTCTAGCATCGCGCGCGTTGATTGGGTCGCCGTCTTGGGGTTTGCCAAGAAAATCAAGCGCGCGTTTTCCAACACCAACATGACGATACCCCTCCAGTTGCGCGCTAAGCTTAAGACCAGTTGCAAACCGCTACAACCCAAGTTGCTTTTGGCTTTACCCGCTTGCGCACCATGGTTACCGATTGACATCATGAACCAATCCAATGACCGCGTCCTTTCAGGTATTGCCCTAATGCTGGTGTTTTGCCTGCTGGCACCGTTGCTGGATGCCGCGTCAAAACTGGCGACAAGCACGATCCCCGTGGGCCAGATCACCGCCGCGAGGTTTCTTGTCCAAGGCGCGCTGATGGTGCCCGTTGCCCTTTTGATGCGGGTGTCATGGGCGATGTCGCGCCGGGTCGCGGCGATGAT
>JAAFIJ010000137.1 GCA_013298675.1 Rhodobacterales bacterium
CAGGACTATGAATTCACAATTCGTTAAGATATTACAACCACTTTCGCAGACGCACTAAGGGGATGGCGCGGCGACTTTGCCATTTGCAGCATCTTCAGCCTGCTGGGCCTCGATCGCGCGCCAGTTGGCCACGTTTTTGTTATGCTCTTCCAAGGTTTCCGCGAAAGCATGGCCACCAGATCCATCTGCCACAAAGAAGATGAACTTTGATGTCTCTGGATTGAGTGCGGCTTCAAGGCTTAACCGTCCCGGGTTTGCGATTGGTGTCGGCGGCATCCCATTGATAACATAGGTGTTATAAGGTGTCTCGCGGCGCAGTTCGCTTTGACGCAAACCGCGACCCAAGACGCCTTCTCCCTTGGTGATCCCATAGATCACCGTGGGATCGGTTTGCAACTTCATCCCCTGCGAAATTCGATTCAAAAACACAGATGCCACCAACTTGCGCTCTTCAGGAATGCCAGTTTCCTTCTCGACGATCGACGCCATGATCAGCGCCTCTTCGGGTGATTTATAAGGAAGTCCCTCTGCACGTTTGGACCACAACTCGGCAAGATCAGCAGATTGACGCGCCTGCATTTGGGCGATCAAGTCAGCGCGCAGTGCGCCTTTCTCGACCTCATAGCTAAACGGTGAAAGGGATCCTTCGGCCGGCACTGCATCAATCGTGCCGTCCAGAAAATCAGCGCGACGCAGGGATTCGACGACTTGCCAGCTGGTAACCCCTTCGGCCAAGGTAATACGCCACCGCAGATCAGAGTCTTGCGCGGCCCCAACATAGGCTGCCGGAACCGCATCCACGGCCGGATCAAACTTGGACACCTCGACATAGCGGTTGGTAGCAGGATCCAATTCGCTAAGAACCACAGTTGCACTGGCGACTGAAACGCGGAAATTGACTTCACGGCCACAGGTCGACTGGCCGCTTTGGGTCAAAGTCGCCAAAATCTGATCCATTGGCGTATTGGGTTGCAACAGATAGCTGCCGAACTTTAGCCCCTGAGCCCGGCCAGAATAATCCGCACCAATCCGAAAAATGCGCGCATCAGATACCGCACCGTCAGATTCCAGAGTGCGACTGACTTCGCCCAACGTCGCTCCCTTTTCGACGCGAAAGCAAATAGCGGTTTGCAGCGGGCCCGCTTGGGTAAAGGCTTTGCGCCCCCATGCCAGAACGCCAGCAGCCACCACCAGAACAACGATGAACAGCGTCAATGCATTTGAGGCAACAGACCGCCACATCAGACGCGCACTTTCCCAAGCACAAGGCTCGCATTGGTGCCGCCAAACCCAAACGAATTTGATAGCGCGATGTCGATCTTGCGATGAACGGCCTTGTTCGGTGCCAAATCCAGTTTTGGCGCTACGGCCGGATTATCAAGGTTGATCGTAGGCGGGGCGACTTGATCTCGAATGGCAAGTACACAGAAAATCGCCTCAACCGCACCTGCAGCCCCCAGAAGGTGGCCGATAGATGATTTGGTTGACGACATGGTGGCCTTTGCCGCCGCATCGCCCATCAAACGCTCTACTGCGCCCAGTTCTATGGTATCAGCCATCGTCGAGGTGCCATGTGCGTTGATATAGTCAATATCAGCCGCCGACACCCCTGCCCGCTTCAGCGCCATTTCCATGCTGCGGTACCCGCCTTCGCCATCCTCGGAAGGTGCAGTGATATGGTGGGCGTCCCCCGACAAACCGTAACCTAGAACTTCTGCATAAATCTTGGCGCCGCGCGCCAAAGCATGTTCGTATTCTTCCAAGACGACAACGCCCGCACCCTCTCCCATCACGAACCCGTCACGATCCGCATCATAGGGACGTGACGCCTTGGTCGGATCGTCGGCGCGTTTGGTGGACAACGCTTTGCAAGCATTGAATCCAGCGATCCCAATTTCACTGATCGGGGCCTCGGCTCCACCCGCAACCATCACATCCGCGTCGCCCCATTGGATTAGGCGGGCTGCATCACCGATCGCGTGGGCACCTGTTGAACAGGCTGTTACGACAGCATGGTTCGGGCCCTTAAACCCAAATCGGATGGAAACTTGTCCTGAAATCAGATTGATCAGCGATCCGGGAATGAAAAAAGGCGAGACGCGCTTTGGTCCCTTTTCTTTGATCAAAACGGCGGTTTCAGCAATCGACGTCAGTCCGCCAATCCCCGAGCCAATCATCACACCTGTCCGGCATCTATCTTCATGCGTTTCAGGAACCCAGCCGGAATCATTCACGGCCTGAACCGCTGCGGTCATGCCGTAAAGGATAAAGTCATCAACCTTTCTACGGTCCTTCGCCTCCATCCAGTCGTCTGGATTGAAGGTGCCATCGGTGCCATCCCCATGCGGGATCTCACAGGCATATTGCGTCACCACGTTGCTTGCATCAAACCGAGTGATCGGCCCCGCACCGGACTTTCCGGCCAAAAGGCGGCTCCAGGTTTCTTCAACGCCGCACGCAAGCGGAGTGATCATGCCAAGACCCGTGATGACAACTCGCCGCATATCCTGCCCCTGTGATTATTGCTATCTTGGCTCTGGTGATACACGGCACCCAGTCCGCGCGCAACAAGCAGCCAAACTCTTGGGAAAAGTTGCGCCGATGAATGAGCGAAACCAATTGGTCTTCGCTTTTGAGTTGACGAACACCGTCAAAACGAACATATGAATGAACGTTCATTCATGGAACTTTCAATGAATCAGACCGCGGACCATCAACCTACGCCCCTTTTGGCATCTGAAAAGCGCAGCGCTGAAATCCTCGACAAGGTAAAGGTCGCCTTTGCCGAAAAGGGTTTTGATGGCGCGTCGATGCAGGATCTTGCGCGCGCGGCCGGTATGAGCGTTGGCAACTTCTATCGATATTTCCCGTCCAAAGCCTCTATCGTCGAAGGATTGGTCGCGGTGGATCTGGCCGATATGGAGCATGACTTCATCGAAGTGTTCAGCGCGCCCAACCCGATGCAGCGGTTGCGCGAATTGATCCACCTGCGCATCCCAATGCACCGTGAAAATCACGATGGTCGGCTTTGGGCCGAAATTACTGCCGTGGCCTTGCGCAAACCCGAAATTGCCGCCTCCGCATGTAAAATGGAAAGCTGTGTCTCGCGCAGTTTGACGGCTGTCTTTTCGTTGCACACGGGGCTTTCGATGCCAGAGGCGGAAGCGCGCTTTGCGACCCAAGCCTCCTTCATTGTTATGTTGATCAAGTCGGCGGCAATGATTGGGCCACATAACTGCGCTGATCATGACGCGCTTTGCGCAATGGTCATCAACACAATTGACAAAACTCTTAACGAAATTTCTTCCTTCCGCCCGAAAGGCTGACCATGCGCCAGTTTTCCATGACTCTCATTGCTCTTGTCGCCTTCATGCAAATCGCGCCTTTGGCCGTTCAAGCAGAAGCGACGGCACAAGTCCAATCGACACCCCAAACCCTGCCTGCCATCACCGTGGTCCAGGTCCAAAAACGGATGCTACGCGACAGTGTCTTGGTGTCAGGTTTGATTGCCCCGGTGGAGCAGGTTCAAGTGGCTCCACTAGTGGAAGGTCAGCCGATTGAGGCTTTGCTTGCTGACGTGGGCGATATGGTGACAGCGGGCCAAGTGCTGGCCCGCTTGTCAACGACGACTTTGACCTTGCAAAAGGCACAACTGACCGCGTCGCGCGCCTCGGCGCTTGCAATGATTGCCCAGTCAGAAGCACAATTGATTGATGCACAAAGCAGCGCCGACGAGGCGCTTCGGGTGTCGGCCAGAACCAAGGCTTTGTTTGACCAAGGCAACTCCTCACAAGCAGCACTTGATAAGGCTAATGCAGGATCAGTGTCAGCAACCTCACGTTTGGCGATTGCGACACAGTCGCTAGAGGCATCGCGGGCCAATCTGGCCCTTTCGGATGCGCAATTGTCAAATCTGGACCTGCAGCTCTCGCGGACAGAGGTCAAGGCCCCCGTCGCCGGCGAAGTTACCGACCGAAATGCACAAATTGGCGCGATTGCGTCGGCCTCTGGTCCGGCCATGTTTACACTGATCAGAGGCGCAGAACTTGAATTGCAGGCTGATGTGGCCGAGGGTGATATGCAGCGCTTAGCGCCGGGCCAAGAGGTGACACTGATTGTGGCCTCAAGCACAGACCCTCTAAAGGGGACCGTCAGATTGATCGAACCCACGATTGATGCCGTAACCCGCCAGGGACGCATCCGCATTGCTGTGAACCCAAATCACATCATCCGTTCGGGCATGTTTGCGCAAGCCGAAGTCCTCATTTCGAACCGAGAAGTACTGGCTTTGCCCGCGACCGCCATTGGGCAAGAACAGAACAATGCCCACACCATGCAGATCACGGATGGTCGCGCCAAGATGATCCAAATCACGATTGGCGTGCGTGATAATGGCTGGGTCGAAGTGACAAGCGGGATCAACCTAGATGACACGGTTGTGGCCAAAGCAGGCGCTTTTGTGCGTGACGGGGATCAGGTCAATCCCATTCCTATGTCCGCTGAAACCAACTAAGGGGCAGACCGATGAACTTTTCAGCCTGGGCAATTCGAAATCCCGTCGCACCCATCCTTGCCTTCTTTTTGTTGATGGTGCTTGGATATCAATCCTTTATGGCCCTGCCCATCACGCGTTTTCCCAACATTGACGTGCCTGTCGTGGCAGTAAGCGTCGTTCAACCCGGTGCAGCCCCCGCCGAAATGGAAGGCCAGGTTACCAAAGAAATCGAGGATGCCGTCTCTGGCATCACCGGGGTCAAGAACGTCACCTCTAATGTATCCGATGGGATGTCGACGACCGCAATTGAATTCCGCATGGAGATTCCCACCGACAAAGCGGTGCAAGATGTCAAGGACGCCATCGACCGGGTTCGTGGCAACCTGCCCTCTTCGATAGAAGCGCCCGTTGTCACCAAGATCGACATCGAAGGCAACGCGATCATGACCTTTGCCGTATCCTCACCCGATATGACCTTGGCAGAAACCTCATGGTTTGTAGATGACACGATTGTGCGCGCGCTGCAGGGCCGCGCCGGTGTGGGGCGCGTCGATCGCTACGGCGGTGCTGACCGCGAGATCAGGATTGAACTCGATCCGGTCAAACTGGACAGCTACGGCGTTACTGCCTCTTCGGTCAGCAGCCAGTTGAACCTGACCAACGCAAACGCCGGTGCCGGGCGCGCAGAAATCGGGGCGGCCGAACAGGCGATCCGCACGTTGGGTGATGCACAAACGGTTGAAAGGCTGGCCCAAACGCCCATTGCCCTGCCGTCAGGGCGCCATGTGCGGCTTGCCGATCTTGGACAAGTGTTGGACGGTTATGAAGAACTTCGGTCGTTCACGCGTCTAAACGGCAACCAAGTGGTGGCCTTTTCGGTGTTCAAGGCCAAAGGCGCGTCAGAGGTGACCGTCGCTGAAACCGTGAACAAGGCCCTAACTGAGGTGCGTGCGCAAAACCCATCCGTCGCCGTAACTTTGATCGATGAGACTGTTTTTTACACCTATGGAAACTACGAATCCGCGCTGCATACTTTGCTTGAGGGGTCGATCCTTGCGGTGCTTGTGGTGCTTGCATTCTTGCGCAATTGGCGCGCCACCCTGATTACTGCCATAGCCCTTCCCCTGTCCGCAGTTCCCACGTTTTGGGTGATGGATATTCTTGGCTTTTCGCTTAACCTTGTGTCGTTTCTGGCAATTACCCTTGCCACCGGCATTTTGGTTGATGATGCGATTGTTGAAATTGAAAACATCGCGCGCCATATTCGGATGGGCAAGACACCTTACCGCGCTGCGATTGAGGCGGCCGATGAAATTGGTCTGGCTGTGATTGCCACCACCTTTACCATCATCGCGGTCTTTATGCCGGTGTCATTCATGGGTGGCATCCCGGGCCAATACTTCCGACAGTTTGGCCTGACTGTGGCCATCGCAGTTGCCTTTTCACTTTTGGTCGCACGCCTCATCACACCGATGATGGCCGCATACCTGATGTCAACAAAAGACGGCCAAGCCGGCCACGTGGAAGGCGCGGGCGATGGGCCTGTCATGTCAGCATATTTGCGGTTTGTGGAGTTTACCACGCACAGCCGTATTCCGCTGCCATTGATCAAATGGCGTCTGCCGAGCTACTACATCACTATGGTTTCTGCGATCGTCGTGTTGATCATATCGATGTACTTCATGTTGCAAGTTCCGGGCAGTTTTCTTCCTCCCGAAGATGTCAGCCGCGTTTCGGTGTCGGTTGAACTTCCCCCAGGATCTACATTGGACGAGACAGACAAGACGACCAAAGCGATTGCCGAAAAGATCAAGGACATTGAAGGCGTCAAGGATGTGCTGGTCCTTGGCGGCGCGTCCCCCAAGGGCGATCTAGACATTCGCCGTGCGACAGTCACCGTGTTGCTTGATCGTCTTGATCACGGATTACTGCTGAAACTTTCAGAAAGCGGACAGAAAATACCCGTACTGGGTATGCTTGTCCCAAAGCTGGAAAATAAAGGCCGCACTGTCCCACAAAATGAAATTGAGGCCGAAATTTTCAAACGGATCGTCAATATTCCTGATGTCCGTGCCTTTAAACTGAACGATCGCGGCGACCGTGATCTGTCCTACTCCGTCCTTGCCAAGAATGAGACGGATTTGAACTCTGCCATCGCAACCTTGGAATCTGCCCTGCGCGGTGACCCCTTGTTGACCGGCGTGACATCCGAAGGTGCCCTGCCCCGGCCAGAGGTTCAGATTACCCCGCGCGCCGAAGAAGCAGCGCGTTTGGGTGTCACCAGCCAACAAATCGCGCAAGTGATCCGGGTGGCCACCATCGGTGACATGGATGCAGCCCTTGCAAACCTTTCCATCGATAACCGGCTTATCCCGGTGCGGGTAAAGTTGGCAAATACCTACCGAGAGGATATCAACCGCATTTCATCCCTAAAGATAACGACCGCCAGCGGTAAATTGGTGCCCCTTTCTGCCGTGGCGGATATTGTCATCGGCGAAGGACCCGCGACGGTGAAACGATTGAACAGAGAGCGTCAGGCGACAATCGGCGCAAGTCTGCCCTTGGGTGTCGCTCTTGGCACGGCCAAAGAACGCTTTAACGAGATTGTTGCGGCGACCAAGATACCAGTGGGTGTCACAGTCAAAGAATCCGGCGACGCCGAGGTTCAGGCGGAACTGTTTTCGTCATTTGGCAAGGCGATGTTGCTGGGGCTTCTGTTGGTGCTCAGCGTGCTGATCTTGTTGTTCAAATCGGTTATCCAGCCATTTACCATTCTTCTATCTTTGCCCCTCGCGATCGGTGGCG
>JAAFIJ010000138.1 GCA_013298675.1 Rhodobacterales bacterium
GCGCGATTGGCGGAACATCAGGTGCTTGCGCACGATGATCGACCATGACCAGAAAGACATGGCCATCAAGCCAATCATGACGACTTGCACCACGATGGTTGCACGGGAAAATAGGGCGAGAAGGGAGAAGTCCATCTCCTGCGCCATTGTTAGGGCTTGGGTTTCCATTACGCCTGCTCTTGTTATAGGGCTCTCGCGGCCCCTGTTAGCGCTGATTCTATCAAGGTTTTAGGGGGAATGCCAACACATTGCCGAGAGCGAGCAGCGAACCGCCACATCTAGCGGCCAAAACAGCCTTAGGACGCCGTTTTATGGCCCTGCACGTTACGGATTGTTGCAGTTTAGCGCAAAACCGCTCGAATTTCGGCCGGAATGCGCACTGCTTTGTCAGCAGGCCCCAAACAAACCAAGATCACTTTAGCAGTAAACAACGTCTGGTCGCCCCGCATCACGTGTTGCACCAACTCCATGCTGGCAGCACCCAGCGCAGACAGCGTCACGCTCACCGTAAGATCATCGCCAAATCTGGCGGGACGTAGATAATCCGCCTCCACCCGCCTGACGGCAAAAACTATACCCTTGGTCGCCCGAAGTGTTATCTGATCAACGCCAAGATGGCGCACCCAATCGCTGCGCGCCCGCTCTATGAACTTAAGGTAGTTCGCGTAATAGACGATTCCGGCAAGGTCGGTGTCCTCATAGTAAACGCGCATGCGAATTGAAAATGTCACGATTTTGCGCCCTTTGTTTGTGTTGTCTTGCCGCGAGTTTGATCGCCCATCGGCTGAGCCGCGACAGATAAGGCCGCTAACCCCGCGGCCTCAGCGATCAGCGCAAGGCGCCCGTTTTCCGAAAGGCCATAGGTTCCATAGGCGACCTTTTCAAACCAGCCATAATAGTCATCCCGCATCAAGGTTGACGCCCGGACAACGCCGCTGGCCTTAGCGACGATCGCGCCCTTTTGCGCGCCGTTTTGCAACACCGCAAGACAACGCATCGCATCTTGGCGATAAGCCGTGACGCGCTTTATCCCAGTTGTCCCACCTATATTCGGATCGCCTACCCGCCTGCCAAACTCTCGCAACAGACGCGCTGCTTTGTTAAGATTTTTGCGCGGGGTATAAGGGGCAGGGTCAAGGTGCGCTTCCACTCCGTGGCCCGGCTTTACAGCCAACAGCCCCAAACCGAGGCGACGGCAAAGTGCGATGATATCCTTATAGCGCAGTGTCCAGCCCTTTTCGGCCACCGGAACAGCAAGATAGACATTGTCAAACAACGACTGGCGCGCGATGCCCTGCATCACGAGCCCAAGTGAAAACGTCAGTTTCATTTCCACTACAAGGACTGGTTCTGCGCCGCGCACCGCCATCAGATCGCAGGCCCCGATCTCGGCTTTGACCTCATAGCCTTGCCCCTCAAGATAGGCTTTCAAATCAAGGTAAAGATCAGCCTCGCGCATCAGGCCCCCACCAACCGCGCGGCCATGCGCAGCGCGTGGGACGGATCGCGCGCAACGGGCGGCATCATGCGGTCATACGCAGCACAGATCACCGCCGCGATGTCGGGCCGCAAGACAGCCACACCATCCGCGCGCACCAAGGGTGCGGCACCCGCAAAGGCACGGTCGGACCACAGCAAGATCACCTGTGCTGCTTGCAAAAGCGCCAGATCTTCGGCGGGCATTTCAGACAATGGCGCATCCATGCGCAAGAACACAAAGGCAGCCTTGATTTGGCCCTCCGGCTCAAACCTGAAGGCGCGGTACTGATTGGCGTTGGCAGCAATCAAGCGGTCGGTCAGAGGCCCAAGATCGGGGATCAACTTGTCCAAATCGCGGATTGCCGCCAATTCGGCCCAATCGCGCAAGAAAAACACCATCAGGTTGGCGCCCAACTCGGCATCAGTTTCGGCCACCGGATGCCCGGCAAGCGTTGCCACCGCTTCAACCGCGCCCTTGACCACCGACAGCGTCGCGTCATCAACGCCAAACACCACCGGCACGATCGGCCGCCCCCAACGGGCGAACAAGTACGTCCCATCCGCGCGGGTAAACAGGGTTGCAACTTCATCTGGCGTCATGGTTCAAGCCCCGCTTTCGGCGATCAGATAGCGGCCCTCTTTTGCCGTCCGCGCCGCCCCAAAGGTCGATGCCCCGACTTTGCGTAAACATCAAGAGAAACCCGAAAATATCTACCCTCTCATCGCCTAATTCTCCGCTTTGATTGCCCAGTCAGAACGGCTTATCGCGCACGATGCCAAAATACTTGTAGTACATCCTGCCCAGCGTCACTGCCTGTGCGCTTAATTCGTCCGGCTTCTGCCGAACCTTAAGTTTCAAACAACTCTGCCTGCCCCGGCGCGCGTGGCGGCTCCAACCCCAAATGACGCCAAGCACGTGCGGCCAACATGCGCCCGCGTGGGGTGCGTAGGATCAGCCCTTGCTGAAGCAAGAATGGCTCTATCACTTCTTCGATGGCATCGCGCGCCTCGGCCAAGGCGGCTGCGATGGTTTCCACCCCGACTGGGCCGCCGCCGTAATGCTCTGCCAAAAGCGACAAATACCGCCTGTCGCCCCCATCAAGCCCCAGCTTATCGACCCCCAATCGCGTCAATGCCCGGTCTGCAATCTGTTGGGTCAGACAGCCTTGCCCCTCAACCGTCACGAAATCGACGACGCGGCGCAACAGACGCCCGGCGATGCGCGGCGTGCCACGCGCTCGGCGAGCAATTTCACGGGTTCCGGCAGGTTCGCTTTCAATCCCCATCAAACGCGCACCACGAGTGACAATCAAATCCAACTCATCTTCTGTGTAAAATTGCAGCCGAGTGGGGATACCGAACCGGTCGCGCAACGGCGTGGTCAACAGACCAAGCCGAGTTGTCGCCCCTACCAGCGTAAAGGGTTGCAGTTCTATCCTGACAGTGCGCGCGGCTGGCCCCTCACCGATGACCAGATCCAGCGCAAAATCCTCTAGCGCAGGATAAAGCACCTCTTCGACGATCGGCGACAGACGGTGAATTTCGTCGATAAACAGCACATCGCGCGGTTCCAGGTTGGTCAGGATCGCCGCCAAATCACCGGGTTTGGCCAGTACCGGACCAGAGGTCATGCGGAATCCCACGCCCAATTCACGTGCCATGATTTGCGCCAAAGTGGTTTTGCCCAAGCCCGGCGGGCCATGAAACAAGGTGTGATCCATTGCCTCGCCGCGAATTTTCGCGGATTCAATAAACACCTTCAGGTTTGCGCGCGCCTCTACCTGACCGACAAAATCCTCAAGCAACTGCGGACGCATGGCGCGATCCAGATCCTCTGGCAACTTGTCGGGGCGCAGCGTGGGGTCAGAGGTCATGCGTATGTCCCGTGTTGTTTCATCTTAGACATGCGAAGCCGTTTCTTCAGCCAGTCTACGATTTGCACAGCCTTTGCTTGATCCAGCCCGGGCGCAAGATAGTGGCTTCGCTGCCCATAGGTGAACTGAACCGCGCCGCTGCCCCCAAACACCCCAAACGGCAATTGAGGCCCCCTTCGGAACGCTTGCGACTTATCAACCGAGGCCAAGCCAAACTGACCTAAGGGAGCGTAACGCATCGTCTACCCTTTCGGTGCCAGTAGTTTCAAACAGGCCCGGATCAGATTTGCGGTGGTGGCCTCGGGTTGATCGCTTACCACAGTGGCGACGGCCATCGCCGCGTCGCCCTGACCATAGCCAAGGTTGACCAAGGCGGACAGCGCATCGGCGCTGGCACTTGCGCGCGATTGGGCGGGGTTGATGGGTTGCGGCGCACGTCGGGCGATGGGTTCCACAGGTTCAATAACCAGATCATCGGCTTGGGCCACAACACTCAGGCTCGCACCTTGCGCCATGATAGACCCGGCCTTGGACTTGAGTTCCAGAATAAGGCGCTGCGCCAATTTCGGCCCGACACCTGGTGCGGATTGAATAGCGCGCTGATCGCCCAGTGTTATGGCGCGCGCGGCCCCATCAGGGCCCAATGTCCCAAGGATCGCCATCGCAGCCTTGGCACCGACACCCTGCACAGTCGTCAGCAGTTTGTGCCATTCCTTTTCCATCATGGTCGGAAAACCAAAAAGCTGCAGCAGATCCTCACGCACAACCAGTTCGGTATACAACGACACTGCTTCACCCAAGCCGGGCATACCGGCCAATGTGCGGTCTGACACATAAACGATGTATCCCACGCCGCGCACATCCAGCAAAACGTGATCCGCGCCGCGCCAATCCAGTCGACCTGACAGCTTTCCGATCATCCAGCGGCCTTTCGAAGTGCTGCCTCAAGTCGGCCAGAGGATTGAAGATGATGCGCATGGCAAATGGCAATCGCCAAGGCATCCGCCGCGTCCGGGCCGGTGATCACAACCCCGGGCAAATGCAGCTTGACCATGTGATCAACCTGCACTTTGGCCGCATGACCTACACCGACCACGGTTTTCTTTACCGAATTCGGGGCATATTCCCCGACGGTGATACCCGCCTGCGCCGGAACCAAAAGGGCGATGCCGCGCGCCTGGCCCAATTTCAGCGTAGCCACCGCGTCTTTGTTCACAAAGGTGTTTTCTACCGCGGCGGCATCAGGGGCATAAATGCGCAATACTTCGGTCAACTGGTCGTAGAGCGAACAAAGGCGACGGGCCAAATCGCCGTCGTCGTCGCTGCGTTCGGAATGACAAATGCCATTGGCGACATGCACAAGTCGCGAGCCCTGAACATCTATGACCCCCCAACCGAGGTTCCTTAGGCCAGGATCAATCCCCAGAACGCGCATTCCTGCCCCTTTTTTCATTTTGCGAAAACTAGCACGAAAGAAGAACATTCGCCAAGTTGAATTAAGGGGTAGACGATTGATTTCCTCCGCGCTATGCAAGTGCAGCAATTCGACCTTTTGAGGGTTAAACGCGACACGCCGGGCGAAGATTACCTTACCGCTCTGATAAATATGTCGAAATTATGTCGCAAGCCATGCGTTGTACGCAATGCGGCTTTGCTGGCATGTGCGTTGTTTTGCAGTCGCAGCAAGTGTATTTACCTCTCATCAGAAGCAAGCACGCTGTCTGACGTGAAATTTTAAAAGGATTACCGCAATGACCGCCTATGAGTCGTCCCGCGCGGCGCCGCTTGGCGCCATCTCGATTTTCCGCTCGGTACAAGTGTTCAGCGAGGCTGCATCTTCGTTTTCGGCTTGGAACAATGCACGGATCACCCGGAATTCGTTGTCGAAGCTATCGAACCGCGAATTGGATGATATCGGCCTGTGCCGTGGCGACATCGATCTGATCGGCCGTTAATTTACCGACATCCAAAATGATGAAGCCCGCAGTAACAATGTTACTGCGGGCTTTTTGATTTTCTAGACCGTTAAAACACTATTCAAGTTTTAGCCAACGGTGATCAAAACCTTAGAAATCTTTTCTGCGATGAACAGTGTTACTGGATCGGCTTGCATGATCATGCCGCCCAAACGATCAAAACCCTCACCCGTCAACATGGCATTCACACGGTTCTCATAGGCGGCACCGCCGGCCACGTAATAAAGAGAACCCTTCAGGCAAAACAGCGCGAGTGTCACGAATAACAACGGGGCGAGAAAGCTTTTGCGTCTTTTAGATTTACGCATAGGCAAACCACGCCCAAGCGTCCCGGCAGCTACAAAGCTGATGCCACGCTTATGTGCAGAAGAAATTCTGCCGACACGGTCATAAAAATCCACAAGATTCGAGTCAGCCATTACGACCACCCCTTAGTAATATATTGTGCACCCCAATTTCATGCTATGAACATGAATTGTGGCAAATTTTTGGCAAAACCAGAAAAGGAGCCTTAAATTCGACGCAACACTAAGGCGGACCATTCGCCTAGGTCTTCGCGCCCTTGCAACGTAAAGCCGTTGGCAATGTAGGCGGCGGTGATGGCTTCGGCTTGAACCACCAGCAGTCCCGACAGAATGATCAGACCTGTGCTCGCCACATTGGCGGCCATTGCAGGAGCAAGCTCCATCAGCGGCCCTTTCAGGATATTAGCAAAGACCAAGTCGAAAGGACCAGCTTGCGCAAAGCGCGGGTGGGCAAAGCCTGCCGCTTCAAAACACTCTATCCGGCCCTGCATCGCGTTGATCGCGACATTCGCCTCGGCCACGGCAACCGCAACCTCGTCAATATCAGAAGCAATCACCAAGGCATCGGGCAAGACCGCAGCGGCAGCCATCGCCAAAACCGCCGTGCCGCAGCCGATGTCAGCCACCTTTGCAGGCGAAAACCCCGCGTCAAGCAAACGATCAAAGGCCCGCAGGCAGCCAAGCGTCGTGCCATGGTGGCCGGTCCCAAACGCAACGGTCGCTTCAATCTGCAACGCGACGCGGCCTTGGGGCACCTTATCGGCATCATGTGACCCAAAGACGAAAAAGCGACCCGCCTCTACCGGCGACAGTTCGCGGCGCACTTTGGCGACCCAATCGATTTCGGGCAGTTCTGACATCACGAAGGGTTTGGCGCCAAAAGCCATGGCCAGTACGTCCAGCAACGTCTCATTCGGCGGCTCTAGGAAATATGCGCCAATTTCCCAAAGGCCGTAATCGTCCTCAATCTCAAACACTCCGACGCCCGTCGGTTCGGGCTCCATCCGTTCAATCGCCTCGGCAAGCGCCAAAGCCGCGTCTTCGCCGGGCAGCGTGGTCAAGGCGGTAAAGGTTGGCATCATAGTTCCTTTAGGTTTTCGCGATTAGGTTTTAGCAGCGACTTGGGCCAGCTTGATCAGCAAATAGCAGTTGTTGTGAATAAAGCCTGCCGAACTGCGCTCGGCTTCGAACAAGCGTTGCGCCAAACGGGCACGTTTGCGCGCAGACACCACCAAGCGCAGCACGGCCATAATGCCCCAGTGCCTCCACGGTTGTTTGGCAGCAAGTTCGCGCTCAAATCCCTGCACGCCAGTTCCCAAAACGTTGAAAAGCTGTTGCTCAAGGTCGATTGATGGGGCAACCGCCTCTGTAATGTCTTCTTCAGCGATCAGCAGCAATGGCTCTGTCGCGAGGGCAGCGCGAAATGCGGCCAATGAGTGCCCGCCACCCGCTTTGGAATAGACCGCGTCCGGACGAAACGCATCAGAGCGAAAGCAATCACCGATGACGATCTCTCCACCCGGGGCCAACAGTGCGCGGGCTTTGGATAGGGAAACGTTCAGGGGAATGTACTGAAAGCTTTCGGAAAATAGGCAAAGATCAAACCCACCCACCGATTGCAGATCCTCAAACCGGCATTCATGCACAACCGCTTGGGGCGC
>JAAFIJ010000139.1 GCA_013298675.1 Rhodobacterales bacterium
CCCAGCGTGCCCCAGCGGTCGATGACCTGCATATTTCTGAAATGAAAAAGCAAAAGCTGAAAATCAAAGAGGAAATCGTCCGTCTGTCGCAGGCGTAAACTACCGAGAGCTGGCGCGGGCCGCCAGCGCGGCCCCGCTGGCGATCATCACAGCAGCGACGATGATTGCATAAGACGGCGCAGTAATACCCGCCGCAATCAATGCTGCGGTTGACAGCAGTGGTGCTGCATAAGATGCGACACCCAAAAGTTGAATATCCCCCTTTTTCATGCCGATATCCCATGTGAAAAAGGCAAGGCCGACTGGCCCAATACCTAACGCAAGGACGCTCGCCCAGCCATAAGGGGTCCCTGGCCAAGCGGTATCTTCCAACATGACATGTGCAATCAACGACAACACAGCAGTCGCAAGGCAAAACACCGTCACCGTTTCTGTCGGCACTTCGCCCAAACGGCGTGAAATCACCGAATAGGCTGTCCACGTCAGCGCGCATAGAAACGCAAGCATTAGGGCGGGCAGGTTTGTCGTCGTCGCATCCTGACTTGCCCCCAGAACGATCACCGCAGCCCCTGCCTTCGCAGTCACAGCCCCAAAAACATGACGCTTCGTCAGCGTTTCACCCGGCAAAAACCCCGAGAAGAGCACGATAAACAACGGCCAAAGATAGGCTATCCACCCGGTCGCGGCATTCGGCCCCAACCTGAACGCCGTAAAGTACAGAAAATGATAGCCAAACAGCCCAGCGGTGCCAAAGGCATAGACCTTCCATGACACCGACCGCAGCACGCCCAAACCCCGGCGTGCTGTCCATATCAAGCCGATAGTCCCACCGACCCCAAAACACAGCGCATTCAGTTGAAACGGTGGCACGGGTGCGGACCCGATGGTCAACAAGGCCAGCAAGGACCACATCAAAATGGCGCTCAGGCCGATCACAGTTGCTTTGGAGCGGGTCATCATGGCCATCCTTTGCGCCTTTGGTGCCCAATGCCGCGCACGACCGCAAGCAAAAAGGCCCACCACGGGGCGGGCCTTTTGATCAATGCATTCGGCGGGCGCTGAGCCAACTTAAACGAAGAACTGGCCGCCATTGGCAGAAATGGTGGAACCGGTGATAAAACCTGCGTCATCAGAGGCCAGAAACACCGCAATGCGGGCAATTTCTTCTGGCTCGCCAAGACGACCAACCGGAATCATGGGGATGATCCGTTCGTTCAGAACTTTCTCGTCAATCGCGCGCACCATTTCGGTGCCGATATAGCCTGGGCAAATGGCGTTGACGGTGATGCCTGCGCGCGCACCCTCTTGGGCTAAGGCTTTGGTAAAGCCCAGATCGCCGGATTTGGCGGCAGAATAGTTGACCTGACCTGCCTGTCCTTTTTGCCCGTTGATCGACGAGATATTGATCACCCGGCCAAATTTGCGGTCGCGCATCCCGGTCCAAACTGGATGGGTCATATTGAACAGGCCCGACAGGTTGGTGTCGATGACTTCTTTCCAGGTGGCCGGGGTCATCTTGTGGAACATCGCATCACGCGTGATGCCAGCGTTGTTCACCAAAACATCCACCGGACCAAGATTAGCCTCGACCTTTGCGATGCCCGCAACGCAGGCATCATACTCTGCGACGGACCATTTATAGGTCGCAATGCCGGTTTCTTTTGTAAAAGCCGCGGCCGCATCATCATTGCCCGCATAGTTCGCGGCAACGGTATAACCTGCCGCTTTCAATGCAACGGAAATAGCCGAGCCAATTCCTCGCGTCCCACCTGTTACCAATGCAACCTTAGCCATCGTCTCCACCTCTCATAGTCATGCTGTTGAAATCATGTTACTTAAATGTGCAAGTGGGCGCAAGATTATTGCGCCCACTTCTTCACACTATTCTCAGTCTGACGCGCGCTTATAGCCCCTCAAGGCACATCGCCACGCCCATGCCGCCGCCGATGCACAGAGTAGCAAGGCCCTTTTTGGCACCGCGACGACCCATTTCGTGAAGAAGCGTGTTCAAGATGCGCGCACCTGACGCCCCAATCGGGTGGCCAATGGCAATCGCGCCTCCGTTCACGTTCACAATCGACGGATCCCAACCCATGTCTTTGTTCACCGCACAAGCCTGTGCCGCAAATGCCTCGTTTGCCTCTACCAGATCAAGGTCGGCAACGGTCCAACCTGCTTTGTCCAGCGCCTTGCGGCTTGCATAGATCGGGCCCACGCCCATGATCGACGGATCAAGACCCGCCGTCGCATAAGAGGCAATCCGCGCCAATGGCTTTAGACCGCGCTTCGCCGCATCAGCCTCAGACATCAGCAAAACGCCTGCAGCGCCGTCGTTTAGACCCGAAGCGTTGCCAGCTGTGACGGAACCATCCTTGGTAAAGGCAGCGCGCAGTTTTTGCATCGATTCAAGCGTCGCACCGTGGCGGATATATTCGTCTTGATCGACGGTCACATCGCCTTTGCGTGTCTTGATGGTAAAGGCAATGATCTCATCTTTGAACTTGCCAGCCTTCTGCGCGGCTTCGGCCTTATTCTGGCTGGCCAGTGCAAACTCGTCCTGCATTTCGCGGCTGATCTGCCATTGGTTAGCGACATTTTCGGCGGTTTGGCCCATGTGATAGCCGTTGAACGCATCCCAAAGACCGTCGCGGATCATGCTGTCAATAAAGTTCAAATCGCCCATCTTTTGGCCCGCACGCAGGTGCGCGACATGGGGCGACAGCGACATGTTTTCTTGACCACCCGCAACAACAATGTTCGAATCGCCCAGTTGTACATGCATTGCGCCCAATGCCACCGCCCGCAGACCAGAGCCACAGACCTGATTCAACGACCATGCGCTGGCTTCTTTGGCAAGGCCTGCGCGGATGTGTGCCTGACGTGCTGGGTTTTGACCCTGACCTGCGGTCAGAACCTGGCCCAAAATCGTCTCGGAAACCTCGGCCTTATCGATGCCGGCGCGCGCAACTACGGCCTCGATCACGGCGGCACCAAGTTCATGGGCCGGCGTCGCGGCGAATGCGCCATTAAAGCTGCCGACGGCGGTACGTGCGGCTGAAACGATTACAACATTGGTCATGCTGGATGCCCTTTCCCATGGCTGATCGGTCTGCGGCCGAAATTTGCCGCGTCGCCGCATGGACTAGGCGCGAAACGCCCTAAAAGCAAGCATTCTGCCAAGCAAAAGTGACGCGGCGGCAAGAATGGGCCTGCGCCAAGATCAGGCGCGTTTGCGGTCCGCAGGGGCCAAGAAATCCGGCTTGACTGTTGGCGCACCGAACAAGAAACCTTGCAAGCAGTCCACACCCAAAGTGCGCAATAGTTCGGCCTCTTCGACAGTTTCCACCATCTCGGCAACCGTCAACATGCCGAAGTGTTTGCCAATCGACAAAAGCGCCGCCGCAATGGCGGCATTGTCAGGGTCAGTATTGATGTTGCGAATGAATTGGCCGTCGATCTTAAGGATATCAAAAAGAAAGTCCTTAAAGTAGCGGATCGCGGTAGAGCCGGACCCAAAATGATCCAATGCAAAGGCGACCCCTTTGTCTTGCATGGTTTCCATAAAGGAAATCACAACTTCTGGCACCAACATTGCCGAACTTTCCGTAATCTCTAGGATCAGCCGTTCCCCAATTGTCGGGCCGGCGGCCAATCCCTTTTTCAAGAGGCGCAACCAACGTTCATAGCCGATAGAGCGCGCAGACATGTTAATCGAAATCCGCAGATCGGGGTGTCTGGCCAGCGTGGAAAGTCCCATTTCCAGCGATGCGCAGTCGATTTCGCGCCCCAATTCGTTTTGGTCAATCGCCGCGACAAAATCTTTTGCCGGGATGATTCTGCCAGTTGGATCCAAGACGCGTATCAACCCCTCATAAAACGCAACTTTGCTTGGGTCACAGGCCAAGACCACCGGTTGAAAGGCCAACCTTAGTCGCCGCGTATCGATCGCATCCCGCACCATCCCCAGGGTCGCCTGATCATTATAGGAAATCACCGCCCCCAATGGGCTGGCGAGCCCGGCTTCTGCGTCAATTTTCGGTTTCCGTCGGTCCATGATCATCTCAACTGCCCCCGCAATACGCCGTAAAGATTGGGCTTAGCGGCCAACCAATCTACTGGACACATTGCAGCCTCAACCGTAAACACCGAGTTAAGTTTCGCATTTGTTCTAATTTTGTGGGAATTTGAAAACCATGCACTCCACCGAAAAACGCTGTCCTTGGTGTGGCACTGATCCCCTATATGTGGCCTATCATGATGAGGAGTGGGGCGTGCCACAGTACGATGGCCGTGCCCTGTGGGAAATGTTGATTCTAGAGGGGTTTCAGGCGGGCCTTAGCTGGTACACCATCCTGAAAAGACGTGAAACGTTTCGGGCGGCGTTTCACGGCTTCGATCCGGCCGTGATCGCGCAGTGGGGCGAGGCAGAAACGCTCCGCCTGCTGCAAGATGCGGGAATAATCCGCCACCGAGGCAAGATAGAGGCCACGATTGCGGGCGCCCGCGCCTATTTGCGCATTGAGGCGCAGCAAGGGTTTGCAAAGTTTGTCTGGAGCCATGTGGGCGGCGCGCCTATCGTCAATCATCTGGAATCGATGGCAAAAGTTCCGGCGCAAGCCCCTTTGGCGGTGACGTTGTCAAAGGCGCTCAAGACAGAAGGGTTCAAGTTTTGCGGGCCAACCATCACCTATGCCTTTATGCAAGCGGCGGGTTTGGTAAATGATCATCTGACCTCATGCCATCGCCACACCGCCCTTTTGGGATAGCCAAAACGGGACCGGGCCTTTACGAAAACCATGACAGCTATGTCGCGCCACCGAGAGGTTGCGGCCCAACAATAGTCTAAACTATTTGTAGGATAACCCGGTACTTAGCAGGCATGCAGCGGGACCAAATGATCGTTCAGAATTTTACTTCTGCCACAACGGCGCGGTGATCTGATGGCCAAGGCATGATCTTGATATCGCTGCGCGGGCCGTCTTCGCCAACAATCGCCGCATCGACAACTTGCAACCCCGCCCCTCGGGCAAAGACAAAGTCGATGCGGTCTGGGTGATCATCTGCTGCTGCCTCGTCATAACGCGGCGTCCAGGTAAAGGCAGGTCGCGCCACCGGGTCTGGCACTATGGCACGGTAGGCGTCGACAAAGCCCTGATCCGTCAACCGCTTGGTGGTAGGCCAAGCAACACTGATCGGTTGCTGACCGGCAGCGACGGCGGCGTCAGTCCAGTCAAGGTGCGAAGGCTCGTTGAAATCACCGGTCACAAATACCGCGGCGGCGTCTTTGGCCTGCGCCATATCCACTTCCAGCAGATCCATCGCCGGGCCACGCGTGGCTTTTGCATACTGGATCGCCTCGGCTTCGGTTTTGATAAAGGGCGCTGGACCGTATTCGATGCCCAAAATCTGATAGGGTTGGTAGGGTTCATCGTCGTGATGAATATTGAAAATCCAGACCGTGCGGCCTTGAACGTCAATCGGAACGCCCAGATCGTTGGCCGAGGCTGAACCGATCGGATAGCGCGAAATCACCGCATTGGCCCAAAGCGCGACGTTGGTTTGGGTTTGGTCATAGTAGAAATATCCCAATTTCTGGGCAATTTCTTTGGCAACAGAAGTGCCAACGGCCGCGCATATCTCTGGAAGGCAAGGATCAGGCTCCAGCCGGGTTTCCTGTACTCCGATAATGTCGGCGCGTGCAGCCTTGATCACCGCTACAGTTTCTTCAACGCCTTTTGCCTCATTTCCGCCGCCGCCCCAAACGTTGAAACTCATCACGCGCAGCGAAGTTTCTGCATTTGCCACGCTGGCGAATGCCGCACAAAGCCCAATGAAGTATATCGGCAGATTTACAGCGAGACGTTTTTGCATAAGGACCTCCGGTTTGCGGGATAAGGTACCGAATGAGCATGTCACCCGCGTGACAGTGCATTTGGATCAACGACAGAGCAACGATTGGGTATAAAAGTAATCTAGCGCTGGATCGTACGTTAGTCGGCAGGCATCATCGCATCAAGAACCGAAAGCGCGCTTTGGCTGTCCCATTCTGCGTCACCGATCAGCCGGGCGACTTCCATACCTTCGGGGTTGATGATGATGGTCACTGGCAAGCCTAAAACCCCCATTTCATGGGCAAAACGTTGGGTTGGGTCGCGCAAGATGGGAAGAGATTTGATCTCTGCCTCGGCGTAAAATCGCGTGATCGATTCGGGCGGATTACGGCCCGTCGCCACAGGCAACACGGCCAGGTCCGGCATAGCGGCTTGCAAACGATCAAGTGACGGCATTTCCTTGCGACAAGGGGCGCACCATGTCGCCCAAAAATTCAACACCACCCATTTGCCGCGCCAATCAGCAAAGGCGACCTCTGTTTCATTCGCGGTGATCAACACTGCTTCGGCCACAGGTTTTGGCTCCGCATGCACCACAAGTTTCTTCATGTCGCCTGACAGCAGCGAGGTGACATCTTGGGCCTGAGCGGCGCCGAATGTCGCAGTGTTTGCACCAAGTGCCAAGGCCGTATAAAGGACAAGTGCCGCAAGTTTTCGCATCATTCCGGGGCCCTTTGATGACCAATTCCAATTCTTCCGCTGCTGCAAACGCCATGTGGGGCGGACGTTTCGCCGAAGGCCCTGACGCGATCATGCAAGCGATCAACGCCTCTATCGGGTTCGACAAACGACTTTATGCCCAAGACATCGCAGGCTCTCGTGCCCATGCGGCCATGTTGGCCGCAACAGGTATTATAACTTCTAGTGATGCAGAGGCGATTGGGAAAGGCCTGCTCACGGTCTTGTCAGAAATTGAGGGTGGGTCCTTCAATTTTCGCGTTGATCTGGAAGACATCCACATGAATGTGGAGCAGCGGCTGAAAGATATCATCGGCGCACCGGCAGGACGGCTTCACACGGCGCGATCGCGAAATGATCAGGTGGCGGTCGATTTCCGGCTGTGGGTGCGCGACCAATGCGACGCGGCGATTATCGGGCTGACCGCTTTGATGAAGTCATTTCTGGCACAGGCCGAGGCGGGTGCAGATTGGGTCATGCCCGGCTTTACGCATTTGCAAACGGCACAACCCGTCACATGGGGTCATCATATGATGGCCTATGTCGAGATGTTCGCCCGTGACAAATCGCGGTTTGAAGACGCACGCCGCCGGATGAACGAATGCCCATTGGGGGCGGCCGCGCTGGCAGGCACATCTTTTCCCATCGACCGTCACATGACCGCCGCAGCCTTGGGTTTTGACCGCCCCACCGCCAACAGTC
>JAAFIJ010000014.1:0-18220 GCA_013298675.1 Rhodobacterales bacterium
AGCCAGCCCGTCATTCCATGCCCCCCACCTCGGGACGTCGCCCTGTTCCATGGACCAGAACGATTGCGAAATAGGGGCAATCCTTGTCGTCGACATCCACCAAACGCGCCATCCGCTGATCGGGCATCGTCCCGCGCTCGACCAGCCAGGCGTCCTCTAGCCTTCCAGCTGCGGCCAATGCACGCCGCACTCTTGGTAAATTGCGCCCGGTTTTCATGATTGCCAAGGCATCTGCCGCCCGCATATGACGGATCAAATCCTCTTCGGGCAAGGTCCCCATCAACACGCTGAGCACATCGTCGCCCCAGGTGATCGGCATCCCCGTCGCATGCCAGCAACCTGACATGCCCGTGATGCCTGGGATCACCTCAACCACGGCGCGGCCCTTCAGACGGGTGTAAAGATGCATGAAAGAGCCGTAAAAGAACGGGTCCCCTTCACACAGCACCACGACATCTTCGGTTATCGCTAGTGTCGCCAAACGGTCCGCCCACGCATCATAGAACTGCGCGAGGGCGAGAATGTATTCAGGGCTGTCAAAGGGCAGTTCCGTCGTGACCGGATATTCCATTGCATATTCGACCGCATCCGCGCGCAACATCCCGTCAACGATCCGGCGCGCCTGACCACGGCGGCCCAGCTTTCGAAAATAGGCCACGTGGGTCGCGGCCCTGATCAACCGATCAGACTTGACGGCCATCAAATCTGGATCGCCCGGCCCAAGCCCCGTGCAGATGATCTTGCCCATGTTATTCCTTCCGGCTTGCCAAAGCATTGACCGCCGCAACTGTGATCGCGGATCCGCCAAGCCTGCCACGGATCACCATGGACGCGACAGGTGCCGCCAGCATCAGCGCGTCTTTGGATTCAGCCGCACCGATAAACCCCACGGGGCAACCGATGATCGCGGCTGGGCGCGGACAGCTGGGCTCTTCGAGCATGTTTAACAGATGAAACAGCGCTGTCGGCGCATTGCCGATCGCCACCACTGCCCCCGCGAGATGCGGACGCCACAACTCTACAGCGGCGGCAGAGCGGGTGTTGCCCATGTCCTTTGCAAGACCAGCGACGCGCGGGTCTTGCAAAGTGCAAATGATCTGATTGTCACGCGGCAAGCGTGGCCGGGTGATCCCTTCGGACACCATCCGCACATCACACAAAATCGGCGCGCCCGATTCCAACGCCGTACGCGCGGCGATGGCCATGCCGGGGGTAAAATCCGCATGGGCCTCAAGCCCGACCATGCCCGCCGAATGGATCATTCGCACAACGACCACTTCTTCCTCGGCGGTAAAACGAGCAAGGTCCGCTTCGGCGCGAATGGTGGCAAAGGACTGGCGGTAAATCTCGGCCCCATCGGTGATATAGGTATAAGGCATCTCAGAGTCTTTCATTCATCGGATAGGGCAACGCATCTGGCTGGGCGTTTGGCTCTTTGGCGGACAAGAGATTGGGATGCGCGCAAAGGTCTGCCGCTGTCAAGCTGCGCAGGGTTGGCGTGTCATCGGCGCGCCCCTGACGGATAAAATCAAAACCAGTGGCCGTGGCGACAAGTGTCATTTCTGCGGCCTTTGGGTGGGCGCACCCCTTTGTGCAACCGGAAACATGCAACGGCCCCTGTAAATGGGGCGCAAGCGCACGACCCAGCGGTCGCGTGGGTTGCAACGCTTGCAGGCATCCCGGTTTTCCCGTGCAGGCGGTCACCCACAGCATCGGATCTTGGGGATCCGTGATCAAACCCGCAACGTGCGGCATCTGGCGCGCGCCCTCAACGATGATCATCCGCCACGGCGTGATGCGAAGCGGCCCAATTTCGGCCAAAGCGGTCAGTGTTTTCCAATCGGTCTGCCCAAAGTCAAACCCAACCATCGCACCAACCAGCACCACCGATGGCACAAAGCGCGTGGCAGGATCCTGCACCTGCCGCGGCGTCTGATCAAATCCGTCCGGGACAGTGCCGTTTGCGATCAAACGGGCCATGCGACCCCGGCCGCCTGTCACTCCACCCGCTGCGACAAACCACGCGGCAAGTTTTTGCAAGTGATCTGCCATGTGATCGATATGGCAGGTCATCCCGCGCGCCATGCCATTAGCCACCAGCAACAGGGACCCTTCAGCGTCCCGTTCCACCCGGATATCGGCCGAAATATCCTGCAAAACCGGGGTCGGCCCAAGGTCAATCGCGACACCGAACTTGCTGGGCAAAACTGGGGCTTCACGCTGACTCATGACCTTGACCACTTGGGCGGATACATCAACGGTTTGGTCTTGCTGTGTCCAGAACGGCGAGACGGTGATATTGCGCTGCGCCTCAGCTTTGGGGGTTTCATCCACCAGGCCCAACGCCGCCAGTGCGGCAATCAGATCCGGGTGGCCTTGAGTCGAAACGCCCCGCAATTGGACATTTCCGCGCGATGAAAAATCGATCAGACCGTTACCAAAGCGGCGGGCAAGATCAGCAAGCCCCAGCGCTTGGCTTTGGGTCAACCGTGCAGCCACGGGTCTGATCCGCAAAACCAACCCGTCGCCCGACATCATCGGGCGCAAGGCGCCGGGGCACCAACCTTGTATGGTTGGGGCTTGCTGGATGGGATCAGTCATCTTGACCCAACATATCAGCCGCAATCGAATTGCGCCGCGTGACCCATAGACCGGCTTCGCGCAGCGCCGCAAAACGGGCGCGCATCTCTGCCAAGGCACCCGGATTTTCACGCTCCAAAAAGGCTACCAGATCATCACGGCCCAAGGTTGCCTGATGATAAAGATCAAACAAATGCGCGGGAACCGATCGGGTCAAATGGGCATAGGCTGCCAGATTGTCCAAGGTGGCGGCGATTTCGGCCCCCCCGCGAAACCCGTGACGCATCATCCCATCGGCCCAAGCAGGGTTGGCGGCGCGGGCGCGCACAACGCGGCCCAACTCCTCGGCCACAGTGCGCGCACGTACGGAGTCGGGGTTAGAGGTATCAAGGTGCACCAAGGCGGGCGTGGCCAATCCAAGATGCGTCATCGCGGCGGCAAACCTGCCCTCATGTGCGGCATAATCGGGGGCAAGCAAAATGTCGGTTTCGGCCAAATCCTGCACATGGGCAAAACTGTCTGCCCCTGCCAACCGCCGCTCTAGCGCGCTGCGCGCCTCAGTGACCGCGCCTTTGGCATCCATTGCCCAAGAGCTACTTTTCAACCACGCCTCACCCGCTGCGGCGCGGCCATCGTCGGTGTAATCGGTCATGGCTGAGGCCATTCCCATGCCGTAAAGACCGGGCTTTGGACCAAAAACGCGTGGCGACAGTGCGATGTAGGGGTTGTCTTCAGCGGCCTCGTCGCGCGCGGCAAGTGCTGCTGTCCCTGCCTCAAACATCTGCCCCAAACCGGGGAAAATGTCGCGAAACAGCCCCGAGATCCGCAAAGTCACATCAATGCGCGGCCGTCCCAACAAGGCAAGCGGGACGACTTCAAACCCAGAAACCCGGTCAGATCCATCGTCCCATTTGGGCGCCAGACCAGCCAGATGCAGCGCCATACCAATCTCTTCGCCCGCCGTGCGCATCGTGGCCGAACCCCAAAGATCAAGCACAAGCCCGCGTGGCCAATCGCCCCTGTCCTGCAAATGCTTGCGCAACAACTCTTCAGCCAGCTTGATCCCTTGGGCGTGCGCCGAACGCGAGGGCACAGCGCGGGGATCGACCGAGTAAAGATTACGCCCCGTCGGCAAAACATCTTTGCGCCCACGGTAAGGTGATCCTGCGGGGCCCGGCGCAACCCAAACCCCATCCAGGGCGCTCAATAGCCCCGCATCCTCGCCTTCGCCCAAGCCGTAGATGTGCAAACCGTCACCATAGCGGCTTTCTTTTACGTCGCAGACAAAGCGGTCAATCCGCGTCACTGCCTCTGCCGCCGAGGCATCAAGCGGCATCGCAAGATCGGCCTCAACCCCTGCCGCTTGGGCCTCTGTGCGGATATCGCGGATCAACCGATCGCGGCGCGCAGGATCAAGCCCATCGGCGGTGGAATATTCGTCAAGCAGCCCTTCCAATCGCAACAAGGCATCTGGTGTTTTGGTATCGGCAAGGCGAGGTGGTAAATGGCCAAGCGTGACCGCCCCAATGCGCCGTTTGGCTTGGGCAGCTTCTCCCGGATCGTTGACGATAAAGGGATAGATCACCGGCAAATGCGCAATCAGGGCGTCCGGCCAACAGGTTTCAGACAAAGCAACCGATTTCCCGGGCAGCCATTCCAACGTCCCATGTGCGCCCATGTGGATGACCGCATGCGTGCCGATCTGGCGCAGCCACAGGTAGAACGCGACATAGCCATGCCGAGGAGTGCGGGACAGATCATGATAATCACCGTCGCGCGTCGCCACTTCGCCGCGTTCAGGCTGCAAAGCGATCACCGCATTTCCCGAACGCAAAGCAGCAAAGTGAAATTGCCCACTTATGCAAGCAGGGTCCAAAGTTGGCGCACCCCACGCGGCGAAAAGGGTGTCGCGCAGGGCGGATGGCAACAGGTCCAGCGCAGCGAGATAGTCTGCAAGGGGCCAAGAAATATGCTGTGCGTTCAGCGTCAGGGCGAGGTTTTCGCACGGCGCTACATCATAGCCCTCTTGCCCCAAACGGGTCAGCATGTGCTGAACCGAGGCTATTGCATCAAGGCCAACCGCATGGGCGATCTGGTCAGCCCGGCCGGGATAAGTCGAAAGGACGACGCCAAGCTGACGCAACGGCTTTGGCGTGGTACGCAAAGCGGTCCAGCCCGCGATACGGTCGACGACTGCCGCAATGCGCGCCCGGTCGGCCCGGTGGGTAAAGCGTGAAAACTGCAGGTCAGGATCGCGTTTGCCGGGGGATTTGAACGAAATGACCCCAGCAAAAAGCCGCCCGTCCACCTCTGGCAGCACAACATGCATGGCTAGATCGGCGGGGGAAAGGCCACGTTCCGCCTCTGCCCAATCGCGCCTGCGTGCTGTCGAGAGCGCCACTTGAAACACGGGGCAGCCCGGCGCATCCAGCGGCGAATGCCCATCCGCACCTTTGCCCGAAAACGCTGTCAGGTTGACAATGGCCTGCGGTGCGACCTTCGCAAGCGCCCCGTGCAAAAACGCGGCAGCGCCCGGCGCCTTGAGAGACGGGACAAACAAGCCAAACGGATCAAACCCCTTGGCGCGCAACGCATCAAACATGGCATCAACGGGATCGGTGTCAGCCGAGGTCAGGTAGCTGCGGTAAAATACCACCGCAACGGCATTTGGGCCCGCAGTCGTTGCCGATGCAACCGAACCCAGATTTGGTTGATACCAGCCGCAGTCTGGCACCGATTTATTGCCAACCACTGGACCTGCATAAAGCCCCGCGGCCAAAGCAAGCTGTGCCAATGCCGCTTGGGCCGCAACCGCCCCGCCCGCGTCGCACAGCGCCTGCAGTTGGCGCAAGGTTGAGACGGGCAAGGTTGATGCCGCATCAAGTGCCGCATCCTCACGCCCGTCGGCAGGCAAAACTGCAAGGGCTATGCCCCGTCTGCGGCACAAATCTTGAACCGACGCCAAACCGTAAGGCCAATAACCAGCCCCGCCGATCAACCGGATCAGAATGCCTTTGGCACCTGATAAGGTTTGTTCGACATAGGTATCGACCGACAGCGGATGGCGCATGGCCACCAGATTGGCAAGACGCAGACTGGGCAGGCTGCCCGCGCGCGCTTGATTGGCGCGGTGCCACCCTGCCCCAAATGCCCCCAGATCGCTGTCAGAAAACGACAGGACCACCAAATCCGCAGCCGTCTGGCCCAGATCAAACGGAGTATCCGTTTCCTCTAGACCGTGACTTTCGCGGAAGACGACATGCATCGGATTTTAGCCTTCCAACACAGCGCGAATAGCGGCCTCATCGATGTGATGATGCTCGCCAATAACCACCAATTGGCTGGTGCGTGGCGTGGGACCCCATGGACGGTCAAACTGATACCGCACGCGGGTGCCCACGGCTTGCACCAAAAGGCGCATTGGCTTGCCCTGCACGGCGATAAAACCTTTGACCCGCAAAATGTGTTGCTCTGTCGCCAATCGCTGAATGCGCGCCACCAAATCCTCGGGATCAGAGATTTCGCCGATGCTGATCACGACGGTGTTGAAATCATCATGCTCATGGTCGTCTTGACCGTCATGGTGGCTGGGCCGGGAGGCAATGTCGTCTTCGGCACGCGAATTCAAGCCCAAGATCAGACGCGGATCAATCATGCCTTCAGTCATCGCGATGATCGGCAATACGCGCGGACTTTCGGCGACAATCACCGCGCGCGCTGCGGCAAGACCCGCTTCGCCCGCAAGATCGGCTTTGGACAAAAGTACGATGTCGGCACAAGAGATTTGGTCCTCAAACACCTCTGACAGGGGCGTTTCGTGGTCGATGCTGTCATCAGCCAAACGCTGCGCCTCGACCGCGGCCTCATCTGGGGCAAAACGACCCGCCGCAACGGCCTCGGCGTCTGCCAGTGCAATGACCCCGTCGACGGTGATGCGCGAACGGATAGCGGGCCAATCGAACGCCTTGAGCAATGGCTTTGGCAGCGCAAGTCCTGAGGTTTCGATCAAAATGTGATCGGGCCGCTGCGGCATCGCCATCAGCGCCTCTATCGTGGGAATGAAATCATCGGCGACGGTGCAGCAGATGCAGCCATTGGCCAACTCGACGATGTTTTCGACCGGACAGTTTTCATCGGCGCAGGATTTCAAAATGTCGCCGTCCACGCCCAAGGACCCAAATTCATTGACCAAAATCGCCAAACGCTTGCCTTGTGGGTTTTGCATCAAATGGCGGATCAGCGTGGTTTTGCCTGACCCCAAAAACCCAGTGATGACGGTTACAGGAATTTTTGCCAGATCGGTCATGTCAGCTCTCCATGAGGGGTCGTAGGTAAGGACGGGTTTAGCAAAGGCGGGATGCGGGCAAGGCTTTGCTTTCGGAAAATGACGGGGCGTTCGCGCCAAGGCACAAGCCCGTCGGTCGTGGCGGCATAGGCGGCGGCACCGGCCAGAACATCGTCGGCGTCGGCACCGGTCAACCTGCCATAAATATACGCCCACTTACCGGGCGCTTGCAGGGCCACGGCGCATCCTTGGGTACAGGCCGACAGGCATTCGACGGCAACGATCTGCACATCTTTTGGCGTCTCGCGCGCGACCAAAGCCGCATGCAACTGCGCGCCCGGGGACAATTCCCCCTCTGGCACCGGCGCGCCGGCTTTGCAGGTCATGCAGACATAGAGCGTTGCAGTCATCGTCATCCCAGCCTCGCACCCAGAAGTGCACATCAAAGTGTTTGGCGAGGGGGTCCCGAACAGCAAACCAGACCATAAGGCCAAGCGGCTTGCCTGTCCGTAGCGAAACACCCCGTTCGCCGGTTCAGTCGTCAGGCGTTGGCAGGTCTCCCGGCTTGCGGATTCAGGGATTTCCCCCACGGTCTGCCCCCCCTTCCCAGCCGAAAGTCTGGCCAGTGGCATGGGGCGGACCTTTCCGGTCACGGTCGCGGGGGCGGCTGCGCTTCGGTCCCAAACCTTGAAAGGTCGGAAAACCTGTCGCATTCCCTCTTGGCCTGCCGTAGGACAGGCACCAACACTTGTGTTCACCTGAGCCAGTTGCCCCAAAGAGTCAAGGACAAGGACCGTCACCATGACCGACGCAAACGACATCCCTGCGACAAACCCTACTGGGATACCGCAGCCGGGCACACCCGAAGGTGACGCCCGCCACGCGGTCAAAATGGCCAAGAAAAAAGCGGCGCGCGACAAGATCATGGCAACGAAATCGGCCGATAAGGGACTGATCATCGTGCATACCGGTGCGGGCAAGGGAAAATCCTCATCCGGGTTTGGAATGATCTTGCGCTGCATCGCGCATGAAATGCCCTGCGCCGTGGTGCAGTTCATCAAGGGCGCTTGGCAAACCGGTGAACGGCGGCTGATCGAGGAACACTTCGCTGACCTGTGCGAATTTCACGCGATGGGCGAAGGATTTACATGGGAAACCCAAGACCGCGCCCGCGATGTGGCGATGGCCGAAAAGGGTTGGGAAAAAGCCAAGGACCTGATCCGTGACCCCGCCAACCGGATGGTTTTGCTTGATGAGATCAACATCGCGTTGCGCTATGATTATCTTGATATCGCTGCTGTGGTCCAGTTTTTGCAGACGGAAAAACCTGCCTCAACCCATGTGGTGATGACAGGCCGGAACGCCAAAGAACAGTTGATCGAGATCGCCGATCTGGTGACGGAAATGACCTTGGTCAAGCATCCCTTCCGGTCCGGCATCAAGGCGCAGCCGGGCGTTGAATTTTAAACTGGAGGGGGGCGGGTTGATGAAAGCGGTGATGATCCAAGGGGCTGGCTCTAACGTTGGCAAATCGCTGTTGGTGGCGGGACTGTGCCGTGCCGCCAAACTGCGCGGACTGTCCGTGGCCCCGTTCAAGCCGCAAAATATGTCCAACAACGCCGCTGTCACCGCAGACGGCGGCGAAATCGGCCGCGCACAGGCGTTGCAGGCCCTTGCCTGTGGGTTGGAACCGATCACCGATATGAACCCGGTATTGCTGAAACCTGAAAGCGAAACCGGCTCTCAGGTCGTGGTGCAAGGCAAACGGATTGCGACTGTGAAGGCGCGCGATTATTCCGCTTTGAAACCCAGCTTGATGGCCCCTGTTCTGCAAAGTTTTCATCGGCTGAAAGCGCAGCATGATCTGGTCATCGTCGAGGGCGCTGGCAGCCCCGCCGAAGTAAATCTGCGCAGCGGCGATATTGCAAATATGGGGTTTGCATGTGCCGCCGATGTTCCCGTTGTCCTTGTGGGCGACATTGACCGTGGCGGTGTGATCGCCCAAATCGTCGGCACCCAAGCGGTGCTGAATCCGGCCGACAACGCCCAGATCGCCGGATTTATCATCAACAAGTTTCGCGGTGACCCGACACTTTTTGATGACGGTTACCGCCTAATTAGCGCGCGCACGGGCTGGCAAGGCCTTGGCGTCGTGCCATTTTTTCCAGATGCATCGAAATTGCCTGCCGAGGATGCGCTGGATCTGCCAACAGGCAGCACGAACGGCGCTTTTCACATCGCGGTTCTTGTCTTTTCGCGCATCGCAAACTTTGATGACCTTGATCCCTTGGCCCAAGAGCCGAACATCCGTCTAAGCATGGTCAAGGCTGGCCAGCCAGTGCCTGCCTGTGATCTGATTATCCTGCCGGGATCAAAATCGACCCGCGCGGACCTTGCCTATCTGCGCGCGCAGGGCTGGGATATTGACCTTTCCGCCCATGTCAGACGCGGCGGTCATGTGCTTGGCATTTGCGGCGGCTATCAGATGTTGGGCACATCCATCGCTGACCCTAACGGCATCGAAGGGCTTGCGGGCAATGACCCGGGGCTTGGCTATCTTGATGTGACAACGACCATGACTGGCGACAAAACCCTGACCCGCGTTCAGGCTTTGCACTGCCAGACCGGCCTACCGATGACAGGATATGAAATTCACATCGGCAAAACCGATGGACCAGATTGCGCCCGTCCCTTCGCCATGATCAACGGTGTGCCAGACGGCGCATGCACATCCAACGGACAGATTTCCGGAAGCTATCTGCACGGCATGTTTTCCGATGATGCGTTTCGCGCGGCATATCTGCACGGCTTCGGCTTGGCCACCAAAGGTGTCACCTATGCGGCTGGCATTGAGGCAACGCTGGATGCGCTTGCGGCCCACCTTGAGCAACATCTTGATGTGTCGGCGCTTCTTGGCTTGGCGCGGTGACACAGCTATTGATCGGTGGCCCTTGTAGATCAGTCGGGCATGGTTAAACTGCCCTGCAATTTATGTACCTGAGGAGAGTTCCGTGAAGCGGACATGTCTTGTAGCACTCTTGGTTTCTGGCCTAGCCAGCACTGCATATGCAGCCCCTTGCGGTGATGGCGCTGCAGGGTATGAAGATTGGAAATCAGTTTTCGCCGCAGAGGCCAAATCCGAAGGCGTTGGCAAAAAGGGCATCGAAGCCCTGATGAACAGCAGCTATTCGAAAACCACGATTTCAGCTGATCGCAATCAAAAAAGCTTTAAGTACAGCCTGGATAAATTCCTTAAGTTGCGCGGTGCTGACACGATCATATCGCAAGGGCGCGCGCGAAAAAGCAAAAGCGCGGACTTCTATGAAGGGCTGGAGGCGCAATACGGTGTGCCTGCCGGGGTCATCTTGGCCATTCACGGCATGGAAACCGGCTTTGGCGGGTTTATGGGTGACACCAATGTCGTCTCGGCCATCGCCACACTGACATGGGATTGCCGGCGTAGCGACTTTTTCCGCCCGCACCTCCTTGGTGCGCTAAAGCTTGTCGACATAGGCGCGATATCGTCAAAATCCATCGGCGCAAAGCACGGCGAATTGGGCCACACGCAGTTTTTGCCCGGTAACGCACTGACTTACGGGGTTGACGGCAATGGTGACGGGCAGCTGAATTTAAATGATGCCAAAGACGCACTTGCCTCAACCGCCAACTATTTGCGTCAAAAGGGTTGGCAACCCGGCAAGGGTTATCAAGAAGGCGAGCCCAATTTTGCCGTGATTAAGGAATGGAACGCGGCAACCGTTTATCAACAAGCAATTGCGCTTATGGGGGCACAGATAGACCGATAAGCGCAATTTTTACTCTTGCAGAATAAAACGCTTACGCCTATTCAACCGCCCAGTGGCCCGTTCGTCTATCGGTTAGGACACCAGGTTTTCAACCTGGTAAGAGGGGTTCGACTCCCCTACGGGCTGCCACTTATCCCTTCCTTACAGAGACGCGACAGTGATGTCCTCAAGAGGGGTTTCATCTTTGTCAGAACTTGACCAAGCTGCAAATATCAGCGGGGGCGACGAGTTTGGCATTTGGCGAAATCATGAGAGCAGGCATGCGACGACATTCGGACCAGCGGTTTATCAAATACGGCTTAGGTGCATGATCCGGCGTCCGACGATCATAGACGTTGCCGCCCGTGCAGGTGTTTCCAAGTCAACTGTCAGTCTGGTTTTGCAAAACAGCACTCTGGTCAAAGCGGATACCTGCGACCTTGTGCACGCTGCTATGACCGAACTTGGGTATGTGTATAACCGGTCCGCCGCAAACCTGCGCAGCGCCAAGGTGGGGCTGATCGGGTTGGTGATCAATGATCTGCGCAACCCGTTCTTTACCGAATTTGCGACCTCGGCCCAGACGGCCTTTTCGCGCGCTGGTTTTGCCACCGTGATTGCAAACACCGATGAAGACCCTGAGATTCAGGCCCAGGTTGTCGTGTCGATGATTGAACATGGCGTTTCTGCGGTGGTGATCTCTCCAACCTACGGGCAAGAGGCAGCGACGTTTGATCCCTTGATCCGAGCGCGTATTCCCGTGCTGCAAGTGCTGCGCCGCGCCGACCCAACGGCCTTTCCCTTTGCGTCTTTTGATTATGTCACCGGCGGCCGATTGGCTACACAGCACCTTGTAGACCTTGGCGCGCAGCGGATTGCATTTTGTGGTGGGTTGCAAGGACGTGCGATCACGCTAGAGCGGATGTCGGGATACCTTGAGGTGATTGAAAAATCTGGCCTTCGCCCCCTTATCCTGAACGGGCGCAGCACCGGGACATTTGGTCGTGAGACCGCAGGCATTTTGTTACACCAACACCCAGATTGCGATGCCGCCTTGTGCTTTAATGATCTTGTGGCCATGGGTTTGATGGCCGGCTTCTCTGCCGTCAACAAACAGGTCGGGCAGGAATTCAAACTTGTAGGTTTTGACAATATCGAAGATTGTACTTTGGTTCATCCGCAACTTTCATCGGTAAATTGCAATATTACGATGTTTGCTGATGATACTGCCAAAACGATGCTTGGTTGGCTGCAAGACGGCATTCGCCCTGCCGATGAAACGCGGATGCCCGTCGAACTGATGGCTAGAATGTCAAGTTTGGGCGTTTCCTAACGCTGCGGGTAATGATCGACCCCAAAACCGCTCGGTCACCAACGGCAAAACTGGCGCGCGCCCTGCCTGCCTTTTTTGACGCATAAAGTGCATCATCTACATCAACCATCATGTCAGAAAGATTGGGAACCTGATAAAACTGGGTGCATGTTATGCCAATCGACGAAGAAACCCGGCACAGATTTCCGTCATATTCGATGGGCATAGAGATTTCGGAAATGATCCTTTCCGCGATCTTTTCCAACAAGGCCATCTCCCGCTTTTGCGGCAGGACCACCACGAATTCATCACCACCGACCCGGGCGACGAAATCAGAGCTGCGCGTGACGCGGGTCAAGACATTGGCAAAGGTTTTCAGAATGTGATCACCTGCAGCGTGACCAAACGTGTCGTTCACCTGTTTGAAATAGTCCAAGTCCAAGTGCATCAGGCTGAAGTCGGCTTTGCGCTGTTCAAATTTCTGCAAAATCTGATCGAGCGCGCGTCGATTTCGTAGCCCTGTCAAAGGGTCTGTCAAGGCTTGCGACTCGGCGACCTTCTTTGCCCCATCAAGCCTGAGGTTCAGGTTTCTAAGGGCGTCCAATACGGCCGTTTTCGCCTCAACCAGATACAACAGTTCTACCGCAAGATCCGTCTGGGCAAAATCGGCTTCAGTCAAGTGATGCTCTCGCACCGCATCTATGACACCAATCCCAAAGGACAGGTTGATCAACGCTCCTTGCCCGACAATTGGCATTCCGAGACCACGGAAACTTAACCCCGGTTGAGACCTTGCTGTCAGTTTCAAACGTTCGGACACTTGGCGCAAAAGCGATTCTGAGGTAACGATCCCCGCTGGCCTGCGAACGTCAAAGACGTGCAGAAACTCTTTTCCAATCAAAGTGTCACTTTGAAAAATCTTAGCCATGGTGGTGCCTACGGCCGTGATCAGACCTTGACCATCGACCGCTATATACATCGGCATTAGTCGAGCCAAACTGGCCGGCTCAAAAGAGAAAAATGGTTTTGGCTGAAAGTTTGACATCGTTTATCCAGTGCTGAGTGCAAGTTCAAAGTGACGCCCTTCGGCATAACTTTGATCCAGCAATTGTACGCTTAACCGATCATGGCTGTCTTCGTGCCCAGCGTGTTCCAGCAAAACGAGCGCGCCGTAATCATCGGCCATGGCGCGCAATAGCCCAACCAAGACATGCCCGGTGCCAAGGATCGGATAGACGCAACTCAGCACAAAGCTTTCTGAAGTGAGTTCTTGTAGTTCGATTTCGGGCAATTCCAGATCTGGGACCGCCAGCCGCCCGCGCGCCTGCAAATCCTCCATCGAGTGTAAAAGGTCGACAAACGTCGCTCCGCCAAACCGCAGCAAGCGGCGCACTGCCTCGACACTCGGGTTGGACACAAGATACGTGCCGAGATCTTCCAGAATTGTTTCGCGCGGTCGGCGCAAAATGGTCGCAGCGCCTTGGATCAGGTTTTCGGTGATTTCATCTGGATAGGTGAGCATGGCTTCAAATTCGACATGTTCACAGCCTGCAATCACGGCCACATCTGCCCATGTGTTTGCGCCATAGGTTTCGTGCAAAAAGCATTGCAGTGATCGGTTGATAAGCCCAAGCATGATGTTTCCAGACCAATGTTCGGACATCACTATTGGGCAAACCGATTAACAAGATTTGTGGATCACGCGGAAAAATGGCGGGATTTTTTATCAAAACCTGCTAAATGAAGACAACAGCCAATCCGTGGTCCCCCATGCCTGCGCCATATGAACCAAACAGTGCCCGACAGTGTTCAGTCTAAACACTGGCAAATGCAGCTATGGTCACAAATCCTCTTTAGAAATCAGTGGGTGCGCCACCCTCTTGTTTGCGCTTGGCCACAAACTGACGCAACTCTTCTTGATGGTTGCCGTTCATTTCAGGGGCTTCAAACTCTGCCAGAATCTGTTTGTAAATCTGGTGTGCCCGTTCTGCGGTCCAAACCGAACCATCCAGCTGCCAAGCCTCAAAATTGCGCCAATCAGAGGCAATGGGCGCGTAAAACGCGTGTTGATAGCGCTCTTGCGTGTGTTGGCAGCCAAAGTAATGTCCGCCAGGCCCCACGGCTTTGATTGCGTCAAAGGCCAAATCATCTTGAGTCGTGGCAACGACTGCAGGCTCAAAATAGCGCTGGATCATTTGCAGGACTTCGCAATCCATCACAAATTTCTCGGGGCTGGCGATCAGCCCGCCCTCAAGCCACCCCGCAGCATGGTAAACCATGTTGGTTTGACTTTGCACGGCAGCCCACAGCGAATTTGACGTCTCCCACATGGCTTGGCCGTCTGGCACGTTGGCGGCACAAGTCCCCGAAGAACGCATCGGCAGCTTGTAGTGGCGCACCAACTGCCCTGTCATCTGGGTCGCGCGCATGTATTCTGGCGTACCAAAGGCAGGTGCGCCCGTTTTCATGTCAACGTTGCTTGTAAAGGTGCCCAAGGCCACTGGGCAGCCGGGATTGATGAATTGCAACAAGGCAACCGCAGCCAAACCTTCAGCAAGGCTAAGCGCGACAGCCCCGGACATGGTCACAGGGGCCATTGCCCCTGCAAGGGTAAAGGGCGTGATCACTACCGGCTGTCCGCGCATGGCCATCCGCATCGCGCCGTCCAACATCGGGTAGTCATGTTGTAGTGGCGAGACAGAGTTGATGTTGGTGTACATCCTCGGCTTGGCTTTGAACTCTTCCTCCGACAGCCCACCTGCGATGCGGACCATTTCCATCACGTCTTCGACCCGTTCGGCACCCAAAGAGTAGGCATGCACCACTTTGTCAGTCAGCGTCAGTTTTTCAAACAGGCAATCCAGATGACGCACAGAGGCATGAATATCAACCGGCTCTACCGGATAGCCCCCCGCGATGTGAATGCAGTTAAAATACTGCGTCAACCGCATGAAATTCTTAAAGGTTTCAAAATCACCGGTCCGCTTTCCACGCTCAAGGTCCCAAGAGTTTGGCGGGCTTGAAACGTTGACAAACAGCATGTGCTTGCCGCCCATAATGACCTCACGGTCTGGGTTACGTGGGGTGATGGTGAATGTTTCGGGCGCATGGCCAAGCATTTCCATCACGAAATCCTCGTCCATCTTGACGTTGGTTCCATTGACGACACAACCCGCACGCTTCAAATGTGCGACGGCCGTTGGGTTAAGAAACTCTATCCCAATTTCCTTAAGGATCCGCATCGTCGTTTTGTGAATAGCCTGAACACCATCCGCATCCAGTGGTTCGGTCGGGCGGTCTGTGTTCACAGGGATGCGCCACGGCATTTGATCGATGACCGCTGATCCGGCGCGGTTTTTGTATCCGGCGCGGCCGCCCGTGCGGCGCTTGCGTCCTTGATCATCGGTCATCGCGTAAACTCCGTCAGGCTGGGCTGCTTCAGTGATAGTAGCAGAATGACCCAAACTTAACAGGCGCGCGCACTCTGTCCCCGACAAAAGCATGTCGCATTTTCGGGATGCGGTCGTGTTTTACGCAGTTTGCGCGTCAATCCAAGCATCCAGTTGGCTGATATCTTGTAAAACGACATCGGCATAAGGTGCCAAGTCATCATGCGTTGCGATGCCCGTCAACACGGCCACCGCGCGCATTCCTGCAGACCGTGCTGCCTCAAGATCGTGTTTGCTGTCGCCGACCATCGCCACCCAACGAGGATCCAACCCGAATTTCGCAACAAAGGCATTCAACTGCCCAGGAGCGGGTTTACCGCCCCAACCGGAATCGCACCCCGCTACAAAATCAAACAAATCCAGCACGCCTGCCCGATCAAGCTGGGCATGTGCGGGCACTTCGGTGTCGTTGGTTGCAAGCCCGATCACCAAGCCGCGCTGTTTCAACCCACGCAAAATCAGATCAAGATCCACTGCGGGCACCATGGGCGCAGTTTCGGCAAGATCGTTCATCAACCGATAAACGGTCGCAAAATCTTGACTTGTAGCCGGCGCGATCCGCTCTGCAATTTCATAGGTTGTAGCCGCGATCACAACACTGTCAGGTGCGAAAGTTTTCGTCGCAAGATCAAACCCAAGCAACTGCGCAAGCGTACCCTGATCTGCACCAAGCGCGCAGAGTGCTTCGATCAATCTAGCTGTCCAACCGCCCCAGCTTTCACGAAAATCGAACAGCGTCCCGTCCTTGTCAAAGATTGCGGCGGTGATCATCCCAGTCCCCTATCAAGGCCGAAAGCTAGGTCCAATTGGGCAAATCGCCGCCCGGCAGACGCGCACGCGCTTGGCCAATTTCATTATAGTTCAACCCTTGATCATCACAAAAGGCAATGACCCGCGCATCCGCCTCGAGCAGAAAATCAAGGACAGCGGCCAAAAACGTGGGTTGCGATGCCATCGCGGCTATTTGCCCGGTATCGACCCCTGATTGGTTAAGAAACGCACCAAGTTCATCTGGCTGGGCAATCAGCCAGCCAAGCACACGTATAGCGAGTATTTCGGCGGAATCATGCTGATTCAAGTTGTTTTCCTCATATTTATGCGTATTTTTTGGAAATTTAACTCGATTTGGATAGGTCCATAGAAAGGAATTTTTAACTCTTCGGCGGCAAATTGAACATATGAGTAACAGCAATGTTGGCGACAGCAATATGAGTGGCAAGATATTAATCATCGATGATGTGGCAACCAACCGTGTTGTTCTGCGTGTCAAGCTGAGCGCCGCCGGCTATATCCCGCTTTTGGCATCGAATGGAACCGACGGTCTGCTTCTTGCCCAGTCCGCACAACCCGATCTTGTTTTGCTTGATGCGGTGTTGCCCGACATGTCACTGAAACAGGTGCTGTGTGCTTTGCGGGCCAACCCAAAGACCGCCGGCATTCCGGTACTTGTCAACTCTGCCGCGAGCACAAGTGCTATGCGGATTCAGGCATTTCGCGAAGGCGCGGACGATGTTTTGTCCAAGCCGCTGGACGATCAGACCTTGCTGACACGTATCCGAAACTTGCTGCGTGATGATGCCGATTTTCGCGACATCAACGTGCGACCCGAAGAGGCGATTGCGCTTGGCTTTGCCGAAGGTCCAGCCGCCTTTCAACATGTAGGGCAAATCGCTCTTGTCGTTTCAACGCCTGAATCAGGGCTTTTCCTGCGCCGAAGCGTGGCGGCATTTACCAAAAATGACATCTCGGTCCTGACCCAGGAAGAAGCGCTTTCTGCTGCGTTCAAGAATGGAAAAACACCTGATGTCTATTTGATCGAGGCAGATTTGGGTCAACCGGCCGCCGGACTGCGGCTGATGTCAGAGTTGATGTCGCGCAACAACTCTCGGCACGCGAAATTCGCTATTTTTACTAGCGAGGCGCGCGCCCGCAACGTGGCTGTCGCGTTCGATCTTGGCGCCGCTGATCTGATTTTTGATACGATTTCTGGTGAGGAACTTGCTTTGCGCCTGTCACGCTTGCTGACTCGCAAACGCCGGAATGATCGTCACCGGATAACGGTGCAAGATGGGTTGCGTATGGCCGTTACCGATCCGTTGACCGGACTGCACAATCGGCGGTTCGGGCTGGCGCACTTGGGGGTCATTGCCCACGATGCCAACATCACCGGGCAAAGTTTTGCCGTCATGGTCGTTGATATCGATCGTTTCAAAGCTGTGAATGACAATTGGGGACACGCCGTGGGCGATTTCGTTCTGCGTGAAGTGGCAAGCAGGTTGTCGCTGAATATCCGCCACGGCGATCTGCTTGCACGCGTAGGGGGGGAAGAGTTTCTTGTGGCTTTGCCAGCCACCAGTTTTGCTTTGGCCAGTGGAATAGCCAATCGTTTGCGCAACGAGGTTGAGACGCACCCGATTGTGATTCCAGGTGGCCAGACGCTGAGCGTTACGGTGTCGATCGGTTTGGCCTTTAGTCCCGCACACGCAGAGCATGACGGGGCTGAAGCATCGTATCAGATCATGGAACGCGCCGACAAAGCCCTACTGACTGCCAAGTCGAGCGGGCGCAACCAGGTGACAATCGCGCGCACCGCGGCCTGACCAAGCCTATAGATCAATCTTTGGTTTTGTCGTGCTCTTGGCCGCCCTTTGTGCGCAAACCTTTTTCAAGCCGTTCGGCAAACTCCAACCTTTCTTCATCGCTCATCGATCCAAGGTAACTGGCCAGAACATCCCGCCCAATCGAAAGCTGTGCGGCAAGGCGATCTTGCTGGGTCACTAGGGCCGCATTCAGGCTTTGTGGATCAAAC
>JAAFIJ010000014.1:18230-18892 GCA_013298675.1 Rhodobacterales bacterium
CTCTGGCCGCAACGCTTCGGCAATCACGCCAAAACCCAGGTCCTGCCCCATTTGCATCGACCCGCCATGCAAACGCCCACGCAACATGCCCCCAGCCACCACGCCGGCAATCGCGAGATTTAGGGCCAATGAGACAGCCAACAGGATCCGTGTTTTTCTACCAATGGGCTTTGGGGTGGCTGATGTATCGCTCATGGCTTTATTCCTCGGCCAATAGGGCATCTATGCCCGGCATCAAATCAACACTTTCAATGGAACTGTCTAGCCAAAGCGCGTCGCTTAGGTTTGTCAGACCTGACGGCTGCACCAGTCCCACAAACAATCCCAAGACCATTGAAACAGTCACCCCCGCAAAAACGCCCCCGCCCCCAAGGGCATGGGTCAGTTGTTGCCAGAAACCGGGCTTTGGCTGTGGCATCTGCACCAAGACCCTTGGTGCAGGTTGAGTCCTTTCCGCATCCGACAATATCCGCGCCATCAGCGCATCAGACGGGATTACGCTGGTCGCGCGCGCTTGAGCGAAAAGCAGATCAAGATCGTCCATCATTCAACTCCTTCATAGCCAAGTGCTGCTCTTTGACCCGACAAAATCTGGGTTAAGGTCCGTTTTCCACGCGCGGTCAGACTTTCGACCGCTTCAACGCCTATCTCCATAACATGCG